>VXPR01000537.1 GCA_009839405.1 Gammaproteobacteria bacterium | reverse complement strand
GCTTGGGGGGCCTCCGGTCGCGGTGGGACTGCGGGGCGGTGGGCACGGTGTTCTCCTTGGGCGCTGCGCCGGCCGGATGACGGGACGTTAGCACAGGCGCACACTCCCGGTGCGCTCCCGCGCCTGAAGGGCAGCACCAGGAACGCGTGCGTTTTCGTTGTACCTGCGGCACGGGTCGGCTCGGGTGGCGTTGGCTGGAGCCACCGTGGCATGGAAATCAAGGGCGGTCTGTACTACGGAACCGTCGGTTCTTGTAGGAGATTGCCGCTTTGTGGTGCCTGCGGGAGAGGCGGCTGATGAGACGCCCTCGCCCACCAAGGGCCCTTCCAGAAGCAGTGCGTCTGTCGGCGCCAGGGAACGCCTCCAATGCCTCCCCTCCGAGGCCCGTGCGCCACGCAGGCCGAACTAGCTGCCAGCGTGGGGCGTGCTCAGCCAGATGGCGTGTCTGCGGCGTAGCGCCGGATTCTTGGGATGTCGGTGGCGAAGCGGATGCGGCGCAGGTTTACGCATACGGCAACGAAGGCAAGGCCGATGGTCAGGCCGATCCAGAAGCCATAGACGCCGAGCTGGGGCAGGCCCAGCCAGCCGTAACCGAAGGACAGGCCCACGGGGAGGCCGACTACCCAATAGCCGGTCAGGGCCAGCCACATCGGTGCCTTGGTGTCCTTGTAGCCGCGCTGCACGCCGATGGCGGTGGCTTGGGTGTCGTCCACGAACTGGTAGGCGGCGACGAAGATCAGGAGGTTGGCGGCCACTTCCATCACTTCCGGCGAGTCGGTGTAGAGACCGACGAGCAGCGTCCGCACGGGAAAGATGGCGAGAGCCGCCAGCCCCGCGTATGCGAACGAGGCGCGCACCGCAGTCTGCCCGGCGATCCTGGCCTCGGCGAAGTTCTCGGCGCCTACGCAATGGCCAACGCGGATGCTGGCGGCCATGCCAAGACTCATCGGGATCATGAAGGCGAGGCCGTTGATGTTGCCGGCAATCGAATGCCCCGCCACCACGTTGGCGCCGAACCCCGCCAGCAGCAGCGTGACAAGCGAATAGATGCCGAACTCGAAGAACACCGTGATGCCAATGGGGATGCCGATGCGCCCAAGCCGCGCGAAGGTGGCGAAGTCCGGTCGCCAGCCGCCGCGGAAGAGCTGCGCCGAAGCGTAGAACCGTCGCGTCACCACCACGAGGATCAATGCGGCATTCAGCCACATGGCGATGGCGGTGGCGACGCCGCAACCGACGCCGCCGAGTTCCGGCGCACCAAAAGCACCATAGATGAACGCATAGTTGAGGAGCGCATTGACGCCCAGCAGCAATCCAGCGATCACCATCGCCGGACGGGTGCGCCCCATGCCTTCGCAGATGCCGCGAAACACCACATAGACCGTCATGCCGGGGTAGCCCCAGCGCACCGCATCGAGATAGCCGGAGGCCACCCGTACCATCTCCGGTGAGGCATTGACGAGGCCCAAAGCCAAGTGGGCGTACGACACCACGACGAACGACGCCACCGCTGCGATTAAGCCAAGCCACAGCCCCTGGCGGGCAATGTGGCCGATCTCGGTTTGCTTGCCGCCACCGAAGAGCTGCGCCGTGACCGGCGTGATGGCGCCCAGCACCCCGGTCAGCAGGATCATTACCGGGCCGACGACACTCCCGGCCAGTGCGACGCCGGCAAGGTCCACGGCCGAGTAGCGCCCCGCCATCACCGTGTCCACCACATGCATCGCCATCATGAAGAGCTGCGCGAGCACGATCGGCGCACCGAGCGAGGCCAGGCGTTTGAGTTCGGCGCGATGCGGCCCTATGGTCGCTACGCGCTCTGCAACAGTGGACAGCACGGGTTTCTTGATCGCTTGGGGGGATGGCCTTGCGGATTATCGGATGGAACGTGAACGGATTGCGCGCTTGCGTGAAGAAGGGGTTCATGGAGTTCCTCGAAGCGAGCGACGCGGACGTGCTGTGCTTGCAGGAAGTGCGGGCGCTGCCGACACAGCTCGAAGCGCACGTGCGCGCGCCTGACGGCTGGCACGCGAGCTTCTCGGCAGCCGAGCGCAAGGGCTACAGCGGCGTCGCCGTCTTCTCTCGCCAGCCGCCTCACCGGGTGGAAACGACGCTCGGCATCGAGGAGTACGATCGTGAGGGCCGCTTCCTCATCGCCCATTTCGGACGCATGGCCATCGCCTCGGTGTACTTCCCCAAGGGCAGCGGCACGGAACGCGACAACAGCCGCGTGCCCTACAAACTCGGCTTCTATGCTCGCGTGTTTGCGCGCATCGAGCAGCTTCGGCGACGCGGCCCGGTGTTTGTGCTCGGCGACTACAACACGGCGCACGAGGAGATCGACCTCGCCCGCCCGAAGACCAACAACAAGACCAGCGGCTTTCTGCCGGAGGAACGGGCGGAACTCAGCCGCTGGCTCGACTCTGGCTGGGTGGACACCTTCCGCAAGCGCCACGCGAGAGAGCCGGGCCATTACACATGGTGGCGCCAATGGGGCGGCGCGCGGGAGAACAACGTCGGCTGGCGAATCGACTACGTCCTCGCCTCACCCTCTGCCAACAGATTGGTGACCGACGCATTCATCTGGCCGGACGTCACCGGCTCGGATCACTGCCCCGTGGGCGTTGACGTGGCGCGGGAACTCTGACGCGTCTTGCGAGGCGTGGAGGGCGCGATGCCCGGCACCCACCTCCAGCCTATCGATTCAAGAACGCTCGCAACGCGGCGTTGAACTCGTCCGGCATCTCGAAGTAGGTGGAGTGGCCGGCGCCCTCGACGTGCGTCATGGGCGCGTCGATGTCGGCTGCCACCGCTTGCAGCACTTCTGGTGGGAACAGCGGATCGAGGTCGCTCGACAGCATGTGGAATGGCACACCCGTGGCCTTCGCCTGGTCGGCGGATACATACACGGAGTCGTCCCGGATGTTGGGGCGAGCCTGGGTGTTGTAGGCGGAGATCTGCCGATAGAGCAAGGCGCCAACCGGGTTGCGGGCACCGAACTCCGCGCTGTAGGCGCGATTGACGAGGCCGCCGGCCGCGGCGAGCCGCTCGGCCATCTGCGCCATGTTGGCCACCGTGACATCGTTGCGAATGGCACCCGGCGTGTTGGCAAGGAACACTGCCTCGACCCGGTCGCGCCGGTTCACGGCTGCACGCACGCCCGTCCAACCGCCCATCGACTGACAGACGATGGTTGCACGATCCATTCCCACCGCGTCCATGACCGTCGCGAGGTCATCCTCGAAACGAGCCGCGCTCTGCTGCTCGGCCGGACAAATGGAGCGGGCAAAGCCGCGATGGTCGAACACGGCGATGCGATGGCTGGCAGCAAACGCCGGGACCTGCTGGAACCAGCTCGTGGCGTTGCCGCCGGCGCCGTGCGCGAAGACGAGGCACGGCGCGGCGGCTTCCTCCAGCCCGTGCGCCTCGTAATAGATGTCGATGCCGTCACCGCTCTTCGCCCAAGGCATGTTCGCCCCTCCTCCGCTCCAGCCAGCCGCGCCCACACCGTTGTAATTCGAGCGTGGCCGTTGCAGCATAGCCGAAGCTCGTTCGATCGCCCCCGAAGGGACTTTCAGCCGCTCGCAAGGAGACAAGCCCATGCCCCGCACCAACCGCCGTTCCTTTCTCGAAGTGCTCTCCATGGCAGCCATCGGTGGCGGCACGCTGCTCAAGACCGGCGATGTCCGCGCCGCCGTGCAGGACGCCCAAGAAGCCGGCGACGAACCTTGGCCGGCGATGACCTACCGCACGCTCGGTCGCACCGGCCACAACTCCAGCCGGCTCGTGTATGGCTGCGGCGCCGCCCTCTCCCGCCGCCCCAACGACAAGCTGCTCGAAACGGCAATCGCAGCCGGCGTCAACACCTTCGACGTGGGCACCAGTCGCTACTACAACGATGCGGAACGGAACCTCGGGCCTTTCGCCAAGCGCCACCAAGACGACATCTTCCTCATCTCCAAGAGCGGCGTGTACGTGGATGCGGGGCCCCACGACGAGGTGACCACGGCGCTCGCCAAGGAGGCGGCCAGCAACTGGAGCAAACTGCTCGACGAAAGCCTGGGCCAGCTTGGCCTCGAACAGGTAGACGCCTACTACCAGATGGGCGCCAACAACCCCGGCTTCATTCGCGCTGAGGAGATGAAAGCCGCCTTCGACGCCGCCAAGGCCGCCGGCAAGGTGCGCTTCTTCGGAGTTTCCACCCACGAGAACGCGGATGCCGTGCTGCGGGCGATGATCGACACGGGCTGGTACGACCTCGCCATGATCGCCATCACCCCGGCCGGCTGGTACGACTGGAACAGCCGCGACATCCTTGCTCAAACGCCTTCGATGGTAGACCTGAAGCCGCTATTGGACCAGGCGCACGAGGCTGGCATTGGTCTCGTCGGCATGAAGGCCGGGCGGCTCTTGGCAGGACGCACGTTCCTCGGCAGCGCCGAGCCGCAAGCGTTCGACCAGCACTACGACGAAAAGCTGCTCAAGGCGAATCTGTCGCACTTCCAGCGCAGCTACGCCTACGTGCTCGAACACGGCATGGATGTGGTCAACGCGGACATCCAGAACTATGCAATCCTGCGGGAGAACTTCGTGGCCGCGGCCACGTCGCACGAGTTGGCGGGGGTGGCCTAGCGCCGCTTCGCGGCGCTCTGGCAGCTTTCGCTGGCGCGAAAAACTGCGAAAAGGAAGCTCGCTCCTTCCTTCGACTCGATGGTTTTCACGGCGCAGGCTCCTAGCCCGAGCCGCTTTCCGGCTCCTCTTCGACTACATGCACGACGATTCCGTCGAGTTTCGGCGTCAACACCACCTGACAGGTGAGGCGGCTCGCGGCGCGCCGTTCCGGCACGAACTCCAGAATGTCCGCCTCATCCCCCACCGGCGCACCAAGCTCGGAAAACCAGGGCTCCGCCACCACCGCGTGACAGGTGGAGCAGGTGCAGCCGCCGCCGCATTGGGCGGCTATGCCTGCAACGCCGTTGTCCACCGCACAGTCCATGACGGAATGCCCGCACGGTGCTTGGTGGGTTTCCCGCGAACCGTCCGGTTGAACAAACACGACTTTCGGCAAGCAGGCCCTCCGGCACGCCTGAGGCGCAAGAGTAGAGACGCGCCGCGCAAACCGATAGTATGCGCGGTTTCGTGACGGAAAAGGGGGGCTCTTGCGGGTCATCGGACTTACCGGCGGCATTGCTTCCGGCAAATCGACCGCGGCGCGCCACCTCGAAACGCGCGGCGCGCTGATGATCGATGCCGACCAGCTCGGCCACCGCGCCTACGAGCCGGATACGGAAGCGTTTCGCAAGGTCGTTCAGGCATTTGGCGACGACATCGTCGGCGACGACGGCCAGATCAACCGTCGCGCCTTGGGCGGCAAGGTGTTCGGCAACCAGGGCGAACTCGATCGACTTACCGGCATCGTCTGGCCCGAGATTCGCAAGATGGCGCTGGCCGAGATCGATGCCGCACGCGTCGAAGGCAAAGTCAAGGCAGTCGTGCTCGAAGCGGCCGTGCTGCTGGAAGCCGGTTGGCAGGACATCGTCGACGAAGTGTGGGTCGTGTACGCCGAACGCGAGCAGGCAATCGCCCGCGCGATGGCCCGCGATGGCTTGGACGAGGCGGCGGTTTCCGCCCGCATCGACTCGCAGATGACCAACGAGCAGCGCATCGAGCAAAGCGATGTCGCTTTCGAGAACGCCACCACCGCGGAGGCGCTTTGCGCACGGCTAGACGAGCGGTGGGCGACTTTGACGTCCGAATCGGTGGGCGCAGCGTAGAGACGCCCCTAGGCAAACAACTACAGAAGGCAAAACCAACGGTGATCCTCGACCTCCACACCCACTCCATCAAATCCGACGACGGCCGCGCCAAGGTGCAGAACTACTGCCAGTGGATTCGCGCCAAATCTGTTCCCATCGACGGCTTCGTGCTCACCGAGCACCGCCAGTTCGACTTCGAGTCGGACTACTCCGAACTCGCGTCCAAGTTCGGCATCACCATCCTCAAGGGCGCGGAAGTGGAAACCGAGTACGGCCATGTACTGGTATTCGGTGTCAACGAAGGGCTTTACGACGAGTTCGACTTCACCACCATCGGTCTTTCTCTCGAAAACGTGATCGAGAAGTGCGAGAAGCATGGCGCCTTGGCCGCCCCCTGCCATCCGGGCCGCCCTCGCGTCGGCATGGTGGCGCACTTGGAAGAGCACGGCATTCCGAACGGCGTGCGCATCGTTGAGACCAAGAACGGCGGCAGTCGCGGCAACGAAGACGACGTGGCCGCAAAGATGGCGGAGGACCTTGGCTATCTCGGCATCGGCGGCAGCGACTCGCACATCGTCAGCCACATCGGCCGCTGCGCCACGCGCTTCCCGACCACCCTCGCCACCGAAGGCGAGTTGGTGGAAGCGCTCAAGGCCGAGGAGTTCGAGGCGATTTCCAACAAGCATTGAGGCGGTGTCCACGACATCCGCAACTTGAACACCCAACCAGCAAAGCGACGACGAAGGCAGAAGAGGCAATGGCAGAAGCAGAAAAGGTGGATGAAGACATCCAGGACCTGCGCGACCGATTCCTGAACAGCGAGTTCGACGAGGTGACCTTCGAGATCGACGGCGAGCGGGTGGCGCAATACGCCCTCGCCTGCGGCGAAACCTCGCCCAAGTTCACCGATCCGGGCCACGACGACTTTCAGGCTCCGCCGACGTTCGTCTCGACGCTCGTAGGCCGGCGCAACATGCCTTCCGACTTCCCGGATCTCGGCGGCATGGGCATGGATGCCGGCAAGGGCGTCGAGTGGAAGGCACCGGTGCGCGCAGGCGAGACCCTGACCGGGCGCAGCCACCTCCACGACATCTACACCAAGACGGGTCGCTCCGGGCGCATGGTGTTCCTCGTCACGCGAATGGAGCTCTTCGACTCAAGCGGCACCCACGTCGCCAACGCCGACACCCGCACCGTCATTCGGGAGAAAATCCGTGCCTGACACCGTTTCCAACATCGGCGAAGTGGAGTTCGGCTCGGAACTGCCAAGCTTCGCCCCCGACACGAGCACCGACAACACCAAGCGCTTCGGCAAGTACGTCGGCTGGGACTCTCCCCGCTTCACCGACCACGAAGGCGCCCGCAAGGAGGGCCTTCCCGGCGCCATCGTCCCCGGGGTCCTGAGCCAAGGATTCCTCGGCGCAATGATCCACCGTTGGGCCCCGGATGCCGAGATCATCGCCATCGATACCGTGTTCCGCGCCCCGGTGCTGGCCGACGCGCCGCACACCATCACTGGCACCGTAACCGACATCGACGAAGACGAGGGTACCGTCGAAATCGACATCACCATCACCAACGAAGCCGGTGAGAATCGGGTCTTCGGAACGGCCACCGCGAAGCTGCCGAAGTAGCGCGCCTCTTCTGGAGGAGGGCATCTTGCCCTCCATCGCGCCCCGAAAAGACCGTTTGCGGTATCTTGGCCGCGTTGGGTCCCGCCGATGGGAGTACGCCATGGCAGACTTGGCACTGACGGTGAACGTGCTCGGCGTGCGAGAGGACGGCGAGTGGTGCGCCATCGCCCTCGAGATGAGTCTTCGAGGCTATGGGGCGACGTTCGATGAGGCATTGGCGCAGCTAGAGGACGCCATCGTGGCGCAGACCTCCTTTGCCGTCCAGCACGACACGGTCGACCAGATTTTCATCCCTGCTGAGCCGCAGTACTTCAAGCTCTACGCTGACCTCAAACGCGAGGCATTGAAGCGAGAGCTGCTGGACCGCCCGGCGGAAGGCCTGCCGGACTACCGCGTGGGCGACATCCCGCTACCCCAGTTCGCGACCGGTTCTTTCGAGGTAGCGATAGCGTAGCGCAGCCGTATGGCTTTGGCGGAGGCTCCGCAGCACTTCCGCTTGGGTTGTGGGCCGCCGTGAACAGCACGTTGGCATCCAGAAAGAGCCTCAACCTTGGCCCTTGACGGCATTGACGATGCGCTTGCGCTCTTGGTTGTCAGTTCTGTCCGCGTCGTTCCATGGCGACGATCTGATCATCGGCGTAGAGCTCGAACTGCGGTGCGGTGCGGCGCAAGGAGCGGCGTAGGAGAAGAGAGTTGCCCGTAACGCAGGCGCTCGACAGTGCCATTGCGGCACCGGCGAGAGTTGGGCTTAGGTAGCCGAGCATCGCGGCCGGGATGCCGATGATGTTGTAGATGAAGGCCCAGAACAGGTTCTGGCGGATCTTGCGCACCGTCGCTCGGCCCGCGGCAATGGCTTCCGGCACCAGCATTGGATCGGGTCGCATCAGGGTCACGCCAGCGGTTTCCATCGCCACATCCGCACCGGAGCCGATGGCGCCTCCCCCATCCGCGGCAGCGAG
>VXPR01000343.1:7712-8373 GCA_009839405.1 Gammaproteobacteria bacterium | reverse complement strand
CGCCTGACGACGCACCAGCACCAGAAGTTTGGCTCCTTCGTCCGCGCCGTCGATCACCACAGTGGGTTCCACCACCAGCGTGCCCATGCTGTCCGTGTCGAGGAAGTTGGGCTCGTCGGCGCGGATGCGGTCGAGCTCCGGTCGCCCCACGTTGGCGCGCATGGCGTTGATGTCGTCGAACCATACCTCGGCGACGCCGTCCACCGCCTCGCTCTCCCCAGTGACGTGGTTCTGCACATAGCGCCTGATGCCGGGCAGCGTGCTGACGATTGCCGCGTGGCGCGTGCGCCAGTGCTCGGCGAACGCCTTCCGTGACAGGTCCGTCCGCCTATGGAACCAAGTGATTTGCTTCAACATCCCTTCCCCTTCATGACTCCGGCCCCAAGCAAGATACCGCAGTCAGGCTGCGCCGCGTTGACCGTCGCCCCCGCGCCGAAGGCGAAGAAACCAAGGGCCCGCACAAACCACCAGCCTCCTCCCCGCGAGACGGCCTGCTGGCGGCGAGGATGCGGTGCTGTTCCATGTCGTCCGCGGCGCGAAGCCCGCTGCGTGGAACTCGCATGGAACACCACGCAATCCGATGATGTTCGCCGCGTTTTCGTAGGGGACGGGCTTGAATGCGCCGAGGAGTTCGTCGAAGCACAGCAGTTCGCGCAAGCGA
>VXPR01000343.1:0-7702 GCA_009839405.1 Gammaproteobacteria bacterium | reverse complement strand
CCTACGGCTTGTGCGGGGTCCAGGCGGGAGTCCAGCCGCCCGGAGTCGATTCCGATGCCGCCAGACCCAGGTTCGGCACGGCAACCAGCGTGTCGCCGTCATACAGGAGCGGCCATGTGGAACGCAGCCAGGGCGGTACCCGGTTCTGCTGGAACAGGGCCTTGACCGTGCGCGTGCCGGCCGCGGTGTGCAGCTTCTCGCCACCGCTTCGGGCGCGCACGTTCAGCGTTCTGCCGGCCGCGATGCCTTGGCTCGCGCGCCGCCACGACAGCTCGCCAGCCGGGAGCTTGAGCACGGTTGGGGGGATTGCCCGCATCTCGGCCGGCGGCTGCCCGACTTCGTCGCGAACAAGCCGCCAGACGCCCTGATGGCGCCGCGCTGAGATTCCTGGCGCAACCCGAACAACGGGATTGCGGTCTGGGGCGGCCAATCCTTGGCGGCGAATCTCGGCGACGGTGCGGTGCGCCAGCGGCATTCCGGCCCGTTCAAGCCAGGCCCGCACTTCGTGCCCCTGCGCCGTTGCCGACAGCGTTTCGGTTGGTACCGGGGCTCTACGAGGGGCAGCGAGTTCCTTGAATGTTGCCGGAAAGCGCTCTTGCACGAGCGGCATGAGGCGGTGGCGGATGAAGTTGCGGTCCAAGGCAAGGTCGGCGTTGGATGGATCATCCACCCAACGCAGACCATGGCGCTTCGCATAGCCGGCAATCGACGCTCGACGCACTTGCAGGAGCGGCCGCACCAACCGCCCCGCAGCCAGCGCCCGGGTTGCCGGCATTCCGCCGGGGTGCCGACCGGTGAGGAACTGCCAAAGGCGCGTCTCGGCCTGGTCATCGGCGTGATGCGCTACCGCGACCGCATCCCCCGGCGCCAGGGCCGAAGCAAGGGCTGCGTAGCGCGCCTTGCGCAGCCGGGCTTCCAGATTGCCCGTCGGTTTCGCCGAAGTCTCGATGGCGCGGAACGCCACGCCAAGCTCGCCAGCGATTTCGCCGCAGTGCCGCACCCAGGCAAGTGACTCCTCGGCCACACCGTGATTCACGTGCACCGCTGCCAACCGTGGCCATGCCGAGAGCGCGTGCAGGAGCACGGTGGAGTCCATGCCGCCGCTGAAGGCTACCCACAGGCGCGCGCCTGTGTTGGCGGTGCGATACGGCGCGAGGTGCTCGGATGCTGCGATGGCCGCGCCTACGGCGTCAGGGTCAGCATCCATCGTCGCCATGTCTGTTTGGATTGCGCGCGTCGCCTACGCCGGGAAGTCGAGCGTGACCGCCGCCTCGCCAAAGGCCGAGCGCAGCGCCGTCAGCACTTCGTCGCTCGCATCCACGCGCCAGGCGTCACCGAGGGCGATGCGCGCCACCGCATGGTTGCCCCGATACTCCACCACCAACGGGCAGCCGTTTGCACTCCGGTGCGCGCCAACGGCCCTTCTGAGCGCGGTTGCCGGTTCGGTGCCGGATGCGCCAGCGTCGCCGTGGAGCCTGATGCAGATGCTGCGCACGTGCCGGCGCCGGGCTTCCTCCATTGTCTCGATGGCGGACGCGCGAAGCTTGTTGCTGCCGTTGCGGTCGTCGACGAGCACCTCGCCTTCGAACACCAACACCGCATCCTTGGCGAGCTTGTGCCGATGGTTGCGCATCAGATCGCCGAACACGCTCACTTCGACCCGACCACTGCGGTCGTCCAGCACCACGAATGACATCATGACGCCGCGGCGACTGCGCCGGGTGCGTTGCGACACCACGAGCCCGGCAACGCGCCGGGTCGTACCCCGATTCGGCGTCAGGGAAGCGATGTTGTCCGGACAGAAGGCGCGGATTTCGTCGAGATAGGCCTCGATGGGATGGCCTGTAAGGAACAGCCCCAGCGCCTCCTTTTCGCCGTCGAGCCGCTCGCGCCAACTGAGTGGCGCAACCGGAGGCCGCCCCGGATGTCGGGGCGTTGCCTCGACGCCGCCAAACAGATCCTGCATCCCCGCCGAGGCACTGTGCGCGGCCTGCTCCGCCCCCTGCATGGTGGTGGGCAAATCGTCGAGCAAGCGCGCGCGCACCATGTCGCGGTCTTCGTCCTCAGTGCCGAAGCTGTCCATGGCACCCGCCCGGATCAACGCCTCGACCACCCGCTTGTTCGCCTTCTTCGCGTCCACGCGGCGGCAAAAATCATCGAGGTCAGAGAACGGACCGCCCGCCTCGATTTCGGCGCGGATGCTCTCGACAGCTCCTTCGCCCACACCGCGAACCGCACCGAGCCCGTAGAGGATGGCGTTGCTTCCCCTGCCATGGCCGCGGTATCGAACGGCGCCGAAACGATAGGCGCTCTCGTTGAGGTCAGGCGGGCGCACCTCAAGCCCCATGCGGTGCGCTTCGTCCACGAGCGCCACCACCTTGTCGGTGACGTGCATGTCGGCGGAGAGTACCGCCGACATGAAGTGCGCCGGATAGTGCGCCTTCAGCCACGCGGTCTGATAGGTGAGCAGCGCGTAGCCGGCGGAATGCGCCTTGTTGAAGGCATAGCCGGCGAATTTCTCCATCTGATCGAAGATGCCCTTGGCGATCCGCTCGTCCACGTCCTGGGCACGGGCGCCATCCAGGAACATGTCGCGCATCTTTTCCATCTCTTCGGGCTTCTTCTTGCCCATCGCCCGGCGCAACAGGTCCGCTTGACCGAGCGAAAAGCCCGCCAGTTCCTGCGCTCCGCTCATCACCTGTTCCTGATAGAGCATCACGCCATAGGTGGTCTCCAGCACTTTCGCGAGGCTTGGATGCGGATAGGTCACCGGTGCCCGACCGTGCTTGCGGTCCACGTATTGATCCACGGCGCCGGATTGCAGCGGCCCGGGTCGATACAGCGCCACCAGCGCCGTGATGTCATCGATGGAGTCGGGCTGCAGGCGGCGGATCAAGTCCTTCATGCCGGTGGATTCGAGCTGGAAGATGGCGGTGGTCTCGGCCGTCTTCAGGAATGCATAGGTGTCTGGGTCGTCGAGCGGCAGGTTTTGTACGTCGATGCGCGCCTCGCCGAGTGCCACGCGCTCCTCGTTGATGGCGGCCGCAGCCCAGTCGATGATCGTCAGGGTCTTGAGGCCCAGGAAGTCGAACTTGACGAGGCCCGCCTGCTCGACGTCGTAGAGGTCGAACTGCGACACCACGCCGCTGCCGGCCTCGTCGGCATAGAGCGGCACGAAGTCGGTGAGTGCCGTCGGGGCGATCACGACGCCGCCGGCGTGCTTGCCGACGTTGCGGACGATGCCCTCGAGCTTCTCGGCCATGTCCATGATTTCCGCCACTTCGTCGTTGCCGGCGATGAAGTCGCGCAGCTCCTCTTCCTGCTCGACCGCCTTGGCGAGGGTCATGCCCACCTCGAACGGGATCATCTTCGAGAGCCGGTCGGCGAGACCAAACGGCTTGCCCTGGACGCGCGCCACATCGCGCACGACGGCGCGGGCGGCCATGGTGCCGAAGGTGGCGATCTGGCTCACCGATTCGCGGCCATAGAGCTCCGCCACATGGGCAATCACCTGGTCGCGCTTCTCCATGCAGAAGTCGATGTCGAAGTCCGGCATGGACACCCGTTCCGGATTCAGCAGACGCTCGAACAGGAGGTCGTATTCCAGGGGATCGAGGTCGGTGATGCCGAGGCTGTACGCCACCAGTGAGGCGGCGCCGGAGCCGCGCCCCGGGCCGACGGGCACGTCGTTCTGCTTTGCCCAGTTGACGAACTCCTGGACGATGAGGAAATAACCGGCGAATCCCATGCGCTTGATGACATCGAGCTCGTAGTCGAGCCGCGCCTCGTAGTCCGCCTCGGATAGGTCCGTCCGACGGGTGTTGCTGCGCGCCAGCAACCCTTCCCGTGCCCGCAGTTCGAGCATGGTTTCGAGCGTCTGGCCCTCGGGAACCGGGTACTTCGGCAGGAAGTACTCGCCGAGGTGTACTTCGTGCGTGCAGCGGCGTGCGAGTTCGGCGGCATTGTCGATGGCTTCCGGCAGATCGGCGAATACGTCCGCCATCTCCGCGCCGCTGCGCAGGTATTGCTGCGGACTGTAGCGGCGCTCGCGGCGCGGGTCGTTCAGCACCCGGCCGTCCTGAATGCACACTCGCGTCTCGTGCGCCTCGAAGTCCTCTGCGTTGAGGAAGCGCACGTCGTTGCTGGCAACCAGCGGCACTTGCCAGCGCGCCGCGAACTCGGCCGCCCGCACCACGAACTCGTTCTCGCCGGGGCGGCCGGTGCGGACGACCTGCACATACACCCGGTCGCCGAAGCTCTCGCGCCATGCCGCCAGAATCTCAGCCGCCTCGTCGGGGCGGTCGCTGGCGAGAGCATGGCCCACATCGCTGTCGGCACCGAGCAGCACCGCAAGCCCGGCGCCGCCACGCTTGAGCCGCGTGGCATCCACTGTGCCGTGCCCCGTGTCGGGGTCGGCATAGGCGGACGACTCGAGCGCAAGCAGGTTGCCGTACCCCTCCCGGTCTGCCACCAGCACGGAGCAGCGACGCAGTTCGTCCCCTTGCGCGAAGCGAAGATCGGCGCCGAGGATGGCTTTGACGCCAGCGTCTTGGCAGGCGGTCTGGAACTTGACGAGACCAAACAGGTGCAGGTCCGTGAGCGCCACGGCCGGCATGTTGAGTTCGGCTGCCCTCGCCGCGAGTTCCTTGACGCGGATCAATCCGTCGCTGACGGAGTACTCGCTGTGGACTGCCAGGTGCGCAAACTCCACCGCGACGGGTACGGGCGCATCCGCTACGCTCGGCGCGTGCGGCAACTCAGCCGCCGCGATTTCCTCTAGGGCGACTTCCGCCTCGCTCATCGGAGCGCAAGCTGCCTGTCGCCCCGTGCGCGCCCCACCGGCGCGAACGAACGACGATGGATGGGGGTGGGCCCCAGTCGCCTTAGGGCCCTGAGGTGAGCGGCGGTGGCATAGCCCTTGTGCCGCTCGAAATCGTAGCCGGGGAAGCGTTCGGCGGCACGTTGCATCTCCTGGTCCCGCGTCACCTTGGCCAGGATCGACGCGGCACCGATCATCGGCATGGTGGCGTCGCCGCGCACCACCGTCACCGCCGGACACGATAGATTCGGTGCCATGTTGCCGTCCACGTAGGCGACCGTGGGCGTCACGCCAAGCCCTGCCACGGCCCTTCGCATGGCCACGAGGGTGGCGCGGAGGATGTTGATGCGGTCGATTTCCTCGACGTCGGCGCGGCCGATGGACCACGCGAGTGCCCGTTCGCGAATCTTGCCGGCGAGTTCCTCTCTTTGCGGCGCCGTGAGTTCCTTGGAGTCGCGGATGCCCTCGACCGGTCGCTTGGGATCGAGCACCACAGCTGCGGCCATGACGGGCCCGGCCAGCGGACCGCGTCCTACCTCGTCCACCCCAGCCAAGACGCCCTGCACGGTGTCGAGAGGGTTTGCGTCGCCGCCCACGAGACTTGCCGAATGCAACATGATCGAGGCGACTATAGCAGCCACCGCGGCGAGCGAATAAGTCGGCCGCCCCTACATCTTGGGGGTCGGGCGGCTGCCTCCCCCAAGATATTGATTTTTTTCGCCAATGAGCGTCAGAACCGCTTCTGCAGCCTGGCCGTCTGCGCCCCGGCGGAGTTGGCGGTGAAATGCCTCGCAAGCATCGAAGTAGGCGCTGTCCGCGTGGACGCGACGCCAGACGCCCTCGAGGGCCGTCGCGAGGTTGGCTGCAGTCGCCGTCTCCTGCAGCAGTTCCGGCACCAACTCGCGGCCGGCAAGGATGTTGGGCAGCGCGACATACTTGGTCGTGCTCATGGCGCGGAAGATGGCGGCGCCGACGCTGCCCATGCGATAGGACACCACCATCGGTCGGCGCAGCAGCATCGCTTCCAGCGTTGCAGTGCCAGACTTGACGAGCACCAGGTCCGACGCCGCGATGACAAGCCGGGATTGGCCTGAAACCAAGCGCACGTCCAAAGGGAACGCTCCCGCCACCGCGCGCATCGCCGCGTGGAGGCGTTCCGAAACGGTGGGTACGGCCACCACCGGGTCGCCCCCGAAAGTCGCGCGGGTACGCGCCACGGCCGCAAGGAACGAGTGCGCCAGATATTTGACCTCGGCCATTCGGCTGCCCGGCAGCACGCCGAGCACGACTCGGTCCAGCGGCAGTCCCAAGGCGATCCGCGCCGCTCGCCGCGCTGCCGGGGAACCATCGCCGAGGCCGATCTCGTCGGCAGCGGGGTGGCCCACGAAGACGGCGCGGGCGCGGCGACGCTCGTACAGCGGCGGCTCGAACGGATACAGCGCCAGCACGACGTCTGCGGATCGACCGATCTTGCGCGTTCGACCCTCCCGCCATGCGTACACCGACGGGCTGACATAGTGCGCCGTCGGGATTCCGCGACGCTTCACGCCGCGTTCCAGAATGAGATTGAAGACGTTGAAATCCACACCCACCAGCGCATCGACGCACTCGGTGCGGAAATGGCGGTTCAGGCGCCGGAGGAGTTGCACGAGAGCTGGCAGTCTAACGATGGGGTCGCGAAAGCCGTTCACGGCCAGTTGATCCATGTCTGCCACCGGTTCGAGCCCGCACGCCAGCATTCGCTGTCCGCCGATGCCTGTGAAGGTGGCGTCAGGGCATTGCGCACGCAGCGCCGCCATGAGGCCCGCGCCGAGAATGTCGCCCGAAGGCTCTCCGGCGACCAAGCCGATGCGCACGCCCGGGCGCGTCAAAGCGTCAGGCGGGCAATGGCGATGCCGCTCTCGCCGGCGACGGCATAGAGCAAATACAGCTCACCGTTCTCGGCGAAGATGGCCGGGTCTCGGAGCTGGTTGACGTGCCCATAGGCGACGCTGCGCACGGAGGGTGCAAGTGGCGCATCGCCTCCCTCCCAAGGGCGTTCGGGTCGCATCACCTCGGTGGCGTCCGAGTCCCGCCACGCCATCCAGTCGCCGCCAAGCTCCACCGTGGAATGCAGGATGCGTTCCGGTACATCGCCGACTTGGGTCCAGAACACGTGCAGCGTGTCGCCACGCAGCAGCACGGCGCTGTGGCGCATGTTGGGGTTGAAGAGGACCGGCCCCTCCTCGAAGCCGCCCAGGGGATCGCGTGAGCGATAGAAGCGGCCGGGCATGGCGAGGGCATAGGTCCAGCCGCCATGCCGGAAGACGCGCATGTAAGTGCGTCCAAGCGTCTCGGGGCGCGCGCGGAACTTCACGCCGTCGGACGACAACGCCACCCTGGAGAGTTGCACGCCGGCATCTTCGAGGCCGTGAAAGTACATCACGATGCGACGATTGGCGTCATCCACATGCACATCCGGCGAGGCGATGTGCGGCGTCGTCAGTTCGTGCAAGGCGCCGTGGCCATAGGTCACGCCGCTGGCGCGGGCGCGACCTTCCGCCGCCTCCACAAGCTCTGGCGGCGCTTCGGGAGGGCTTGTGGGGAAGCAGGACTGCGCCAGATGGAGGCTGCCCGGCGGATGCACGCTCCACGGTCCAGTCAGTTCATCCGCATAGGCAAGGCGGATGTAGCTGCCCTTGTGGTCGGCGAAGTAGAGGTAGTAGTTGCCAAGCCGCTTCGGCAGCCAGTCCGGCGCCCGGACGAGGGAAGGTCCTTGGATGTTGACGCCGATTGAGGCATGCGTCTCGGGCCCCACGATGGCCGCATCGATCAGCCGCTCAACCCGCATCGCATGCCCCCCGTTTGCTGAAGCCGCATATCTTACCGCCCGCCGGCATGGAC
>VXPR01000078.1 GCA_009839405.1 Gammaproteobacteria bacterium | reverse complement strand
GTGATGGGGCTTAACTACTACGGCTATCTCGCAACCGATCGGCTCAGTCCTCGGGTCGGGCCCAATCCTCTCGCCCAGGCAGGTTCCGCCGGCACCTTCGCCACCAAGGACGGCACGCTGCTGGTGAACGCGAACAACCATCGGCTGTTCCTGCGCATGGCCGAGGCAGTGGGTCGTCCGGAACTGGCCGAAGACGACCGCTTCGCGACGGCCGAAGCGGCGGACCGCAACCGGAGGGAACTGCGACGCATTTTCGCGGCGCATTTCGCCACCGATACGGCTTCGAACTGGGACGCGAGACTGCGCGGCGCCGGGGTGCCCTGCGGGCGACTCAAGGATGCAAGCGAAGCGGTGCAGAACCCGCAACTTGCGTATCGCCGCACGCTGGCGACGGTGTCGGATGTGGCCGGCATCGACGGCGGCGAACTGCGCTGCCTCGGTGCCGGGTTCCTGGTGGACGATGAACCGCAGGTGCCGTCGAAGCCAGCGCCGCGACTGGGGCAGCACACCGCGGAGGTCCTGGCCGAACTTGGCTACGACGACGAGCGCATCGCCGACTTGCGCGCCGGCGGCGTTTTTGGAGGTTGAGGCGATGTCCGAAGCACCCGACTATCTCATTGACGTGGGCGGTCTGCACAATCTGCGGGCGGTGGATAGCTATGCCGCGGCTGGCGGACGGATGCGGCCCAGCCGCCTGTATCGTTCCGGCGCTTGGGAGTTGGTCACGGAGCGGGGCCGGGCTTGGCTCGACGCCAACGTCAAGACGGTCATTGACCTGCGCCATCCGGACGAAGTGAACGGTGCCGTATCCTCCCGTCGGGGCCCGCCGCCCACTGGCCTAGTCGCCCACTCGATCTTCCGCGCCGACGTGTCGATGGCGGAATTCGTCAGTGAACTCAATTCGTTGAGCGGCGACGGCATCAGCAGCGAACGCTATCTCGATTACCTCAAGGTCGGTGCAGCGGAGCGCTTCGCTCGGGCGGTGGAAATCCTGGCAGACGAATCCAGCTACCCCGTGCTCGTGAACTGCACCGCCGGCAAGGATCGCACTGGGCTGCTGATCGCCATGGTCATGGACCTCATCGGCGCAAGCGACGAGGACATCGGCACCGAGTACGAAAGGAGCAACGCCGGCATCGACGGCCTCATCGCCTATCTCGCGGGGGTTGGCCGCGTCCCACAGGGCATCGACGCCGAGGTCCGCGCCCGCATGGCGACGCCAGCCGAGCGGATGCGCCGCTTCCTCCAAGGCGTTCGCGCCGAATACGGCTCCGTCCGCAACCTCCTCGGCAACGAAGGCGTAACCGAAGCCACCTTCAATGCTTTGCGGGAACGGTTGGTGGATTGACGACGGGCCTTCGAAGGGAAGCGTCCCCTACGGATATCTTCTCGCCATCTCCTCATAGCTTCCGGCAACGATTTCGCGCAGCACATCCATGTCAACATCTGCGAGCTTGTTGATGTAGAGGCATGAGACGCTGGTTCGGTGCTTGCCTAGGCGAGAGAGGAGGGTCTCGTACTCCGAGAAGCCGGGCATGATGTAGATGGCGAGGTATTGCTTGCGCGGGGAGAAGCCGGTGCGGGGCCAATCGCCTTCGCGGCCGCTCTTGTAGCGGTAGTGATAGGTGCCGAAGCCGACGATGCTGTCGCCCCACATGCGCGCCGGCTCCCCGGTGACTTCGCGCATCAAGTCAAGCACCTTGCCCGAGTCTTCGCGCCGACGGGCGTTGGGGACGGCAGCGAGGAAATCCTCCACGCTGGCGTCGTTCACTTGGGTCTTGAGGTCGCTCAAGGTTAGTCGAAGCGGCGTCGGCTACGTGCCGCCGAGCTGCCGGTAGCGCTTGAGGTGGCGCAGCGAGGAGAGCTCGTCGCCGCGCAGGCCAAAGATGCGGGCGAGGTTGTAGTGTGCGTCCGGAATGCTGGCGGCGCGGCGGTAGTAGTCGAGCGCTAGGTCGCTCTCTTCGAGTTCGTCGAACACCGTGCCCATGTTGTAGCAGGCAAGTTCGTGTTCCGGCACCGAATCGAGCGCCTGACGGTAATGCCGCTTGGCACGCTTCAAGTCGCCCCCAATCTGGTACAGACGCCCTAGGTTCACGTGTGCGTCGGCATTGGCTGGGTCCAAGGCGATGGAACGACGGTAAGCCTCCGGCGCCCGACTCGGATCCACCTCTTCCATGTCGAGGCCCAGGTTGTACCAATCGTCGCTGCTTAGGGTGTTGATCTCCACCACCGTGGCCATGCGCCCGGTGCCTTGCTCGCGCGGCTTGGCTGCCGACGGACGCCCGCCCTCGCCGCTTCCCTCGCGCCCGAGCGGCAGGCGGCACTGACCGGACAGCGCCTCCCAAACCGTTCGGTCATCGCGCACCACCACCGTGCTGCCCTCCGCCGCGATCCGGAGCGCAGACAGCGATGGCGGCACGTTCTCGCGCCTTTGCAGTCGATCAAGCGCCTCAAACACGCGCCGCACCGGTACGTCGGCGTCCACAAGCCGCCTGGCCGAACGCAAGAGCGCCATGTCCTGAAACGAAAAGCGATACTCCGCCCGCAGGCCACGCGAGGGATGGACGATGCCGCGACGGGCGAAGCGCCGCACCTGCTCCCGGCTGAAGCCGATCAGCTCCGCCACTTCCCGCGTGCCGTAGCTATCCGCAGCCTTGCGCGGCGCGGCATGCCGCGTTCCGGTCGGCTGGGGTCGGGCAGTCACTGGGGCGAAACTCTCCGCGCCGCGCGCGCTATCAACCGGAACTCGCCGCCTTGGGCCCTTCGCTCGCCGCCTTGCGGGACCGGCGCTTGGCCGGGGCCTTCGTGCGCTCCGGCGCTCGCCGTGCCGGCTTGCGGTCGCCCACCGACGCCTTGAGCGCCTCCATCAGATCGACGATCTTGGCTTCCTGTCGCTCTTCCGGCGGCACCGCGATGTCTTGGCCATCCACCTTCTGCTGGATGAGGGCGAGCACCTTTTCCCTCACTTCGTCTTTGTAGTTCTCTGGCTCGAACTCTTCGTTGGTGCGCTGTTCGATGATCTGCACGGCAAGTTCGAGCTCGCCGTCGGCAACCTCACACACGTCGAGAGGAACGTCTTCCATGGTGCGCAGCTCTTCGGAGTGCTTGAGCTGCTCCATCACGAGCCCCTCTGCCATGGGCCGGATGAGCACGAGATAGCTCTTGCCGCGGGAAGCGTAGCGCGCGAGCGCCGCGCGACCCGTGTTCGCGAGTGCGGCGCGCAGCAAGTGATAGGAGCGCCCAGCGCCGCGGTCTGGGCCAAGGTAGTACACGCGCTCGATGTAGATGCGCTCCACTTCCTTGAGAGGGATGAATTCGGCGATGTCGATGGCGTTGGTGGAGGCGACGTTCAGTGCCTTGATCTCGTCCGGCTCGAAAGTGACGTATTGCCCCTTCATGAACTCATAGCCCTGCACGCGCTCCTCGCGTGGCACAACCTCGCCGTCGGACGCCCGGATATACTGTTGCTTCAACCGGGAGCCGTCGCGGCTCAGGAAGTTGAAGCGCACGGCGCTCGTGGTGTCCACCGTGGAAAAAAGCTTGACCGGAATCGCCACCAAGCCAAACGAGATGGTGCCGGTGCCTATGGCGCGAGCCGCCATGCGCGTCTCCAACTGCCGCCGCCTTGTGGCGCAACGCGGGCGACTATAGCCCGTTCCCAAGATGCCCTCAACACGCGACAGCCGTTCCGCTAGCCCGCATTTCTCACCAGGCCTCGTAGCGAGGGCGACGAGGCGCCGCTGTGGCTGCGGCTGCGGAGAGGAAGACGGCGAAGGCATAGCTGGGCACTATGTCGAGCCGGGTGGAGTGAGCACGCGCAGCCACAGCGAGTGCATCGTCGTCCGCAGTAGGGGGCTGGTGAGAAATGCGGGCTAGCTACCTCAGCCGCTACCGCGCAAAGCGCCGCGCCTCGGGCACGCCGGAGCCGTTTGGCGACGGGGAACTCGGGCCAGCGTCCAAGGGTGTCGGCTCGCGCCGCCTCTTCGTGGTGCAACAGCACGCGGCCACGAACCTGCATTGGGATTTCCGGCTCGAAGTGGACAACGTGCTGCGTTCCTGGGCGGTGCCGAAAGGACCTTCCCTCAACCCCGAAGACAAGCGCTTCGCCGCGTTGGTGGAGGACCATCCCCTCGACTATGCCCACTTCGAGGGCTCCATTCCCGAGGGCAACTACGGCGCTGGCCACGTGATCGTCTGGGATCAGGGCACCTACACCGAGCTTGAGGACTTCGATGTGGGCTTCCCCAAGGGCAAGCTCCTGTTTGAGCTGCACGGCCACAAGCTGCATGGGCGCTGGACGCTCATTCGCCTGAAGGGGCGCGAGAACACCGGCAAGGAATGGCTACTCATCAAGGAACGCGACGGCCACGAAGGCGACGCGCCGCCGGCGGACGATTCGGTTTTCTCCGGCTTGACCCTGGAAGACCTCGACGAGCCGGAGGCAGCGCAGACGCGCCTCTACCGAAGGCTCAAGCGGATCAAGCCGAAACTGCCGGAAACCGAAACCCTCACCGAAGAGCCCATGCTCGCGAAGGCATCGGAGCCATTCCGCCGCAACGGCTGGGTGTATGAGATCAAATACGACGGCTATCGCCTGATGATCGAGCGCGACGGCGATTTCGTGACGTTGCGTTCGCGCCGGGGCATCGACCTCACCGAGCGCTTCCCCGAGATCGCCCGCTCGGCCGAACGCCTGCCTTACGACGAGTTCGCCATCGACGGCGAGGTGGTGGTGACCGACGAGCGCGGCGTGCCGAGCTTCTCGCGCTTGCAGGAGCGAGCTAGCCTGCGTGGCGAAGTCGCCATCCGCCGCGCCTCCAATCACGATCCGGTGCGCTACTTCGCCTTCGATCTTCTACACGCCGTGGGGCTGGACCTCAAAAGCCTGCCGCTGACGAAGCGCAAGCAGTTTCTGCGCGACATGCTGCCGAGCGCCGGACCGATCCGCTTCTCCGAACACGTGCAAGGCGATGGCGTGCAAACCTACGAGGCGATGGTGCAGCTCGGCCTCGAAGGCGTCGTCGGCAAGCGCGCCGACTCGCCCTATCGGGGCGGGCGCAGCGACGATTGGCTCAAGGTGCGCGCGCAGCGCACCTCCGAGTTCGTCATCGCCGGCTGGGCGCCGGTGAAGTCGAACCAGGACGACGTGGGCGCACTGGCGGCGGCGGAATACCGCGGCGATGCGCTCGTCTTTTGCGGTGGCATCGGCTCCGGCTTCAGTGGCGCCACCAGACGCGAGTTGAAGCGCCGTCTTGCCGAACTCAAACCGGCGCCGCCCATGACGGACTTGCAGCCTTTCAACTGGGTGGAACCGGCGCTGGTGTGCGAAGTGGAGTTCAAGGAGTACACCCGCGATGGGTTCCTGCGCCATGCCGTATTCCTGCGCCTGCGCGACGACAAGGCGCCCCAGGAGTGCCAGAGCGGCTATGACGATCCGAACCCGGAGCCCATCGAGGCGGCGCCGGAACCGGAAGTGATCGTCACCAATCGCGACAAGGTGTTCTTTCCGGAGAAGGGACTCACCAAGGGCGATCTGGTGGACTACTACGACAACATCGCGGAGTGGATGTTGCCCTATCTCACCGATCGACCCCTTGTGCTCACGCGCTTCCCGGACGGCATCCACGGCAAGTCGTTCTATCAGCGCGATGCGCCGGGATTCACCCCCGATTGGGTGCGGCTCAAGACGCTGTGGAGCGACAGTGCAGAACGGGAAGTGAACTATTTCATTGTCGATGACGCCGCATCGCTTCGCTATCTCGCAAACATGGGTGCCATTCCCATCCACGCCTGGCACAGCCGGGTGGCGGATCTCGAGCATCCCGACTGGTGCGTGTTGGACCTCGATCCCAAGTCAGCGCCCTTCGCCGATGTAGTGCAGGTGGCGAGGGAGATCCGCGACTTGCTGGGCGAGGTGGAGCTGCCGGGCTTCCTCAAGACGAGCGGCGCCAGCGGCCTGCACATCCTGCTGCCGCTCGCCAATCAGCTCACGCACGACCAATCGCGCACGCTTGGGGAGCTCTTGGCGCGGGTGATCGTGGCCCGGCGTGGCGACATCAGCACGGTGGCGCGGGCGGTGCGGGCGCGCCAAGACAAGGTGTACATCGACTTCATGCAGAACGGGCACGGCCAACTGCTGGTGCTGCCGTTCTCAGCACGGGCGGAGCCAGCGGCGTCGGTGTCCATGCCGCTCGAGTGGGAGGAACTCGATGGTGAACTCAATAACGCCAAGCATCACATCGAAAACGCACCGGCGCGCATGCACGCGCGCGGCGATCCAATGCGTTCGCTGCTGGACACCGAGCCGGACCTGGCACGGACGTTGGCGCTCTTGGGCGAGCTTTGAACGCGATGGACGGGCGGGCCTCGCGCTTGGGGGAGCTGGACACACGCCGGAGGGCTAGCCCCAGCCGCCGTCTGGCTGGACCCAGGCATGGTTGCACCGAAGCCGCGCGCAGCGATCCTCGTCCACGCGTCCGCCTGGATCGACTTCCTGACGAGACGCCGGTTGCGCCAACCCCGCGAGCGCCTCGCCGAGCTGGACGGCGAGCTCGCGACCTGTGACGCGACTCGCCGAGAACCGGCATGCCCTTGGGCGCCATCATCATCAGTAATGGAGCAACGACATGGATCTCGCCGACAAGCATGCGGTCATCACAGGCGGCGCCAGCGGCATTGGCGCGGCAACGGCGCGCGAGTTCGCCCGCCTCGGCGCCACCGTCACGGTGGCGGATATCAACGGCGACGGTGCGCGTGCGGTCGCCGGCGAACTCGGGGGCACTGCGATAGTCTGCGACGTGGGTTCCGAGGCGGACGTGAACGCTCTCGTCGCCGAGGCACAGGCGGCAAACGGCCCCATCGACCTCTTCTTCTCCAACGCGGCCGTGTTCACCGGCGCATCGCCCCTCGACACGCCGCTGGACGTCTGGCAGACCCAGTGGCAGGTCAACGTCATGGCGCATGTGTACGCAGTCCGCGCCGTGCTGCCGGACATGCTCGAGCGCGAGTCCGGCTACCTCGTGCACACGGCGTCCATGGCCGGCATCCTGACGTCGCACCGCAACCTTCCCTACTCGGTGACCAAGCACGCCGTGGTCGGCCTCGCGGAATGGCTGTCCATCACCTACCACGACAAGGGTATTCGCGTATCCCTGCTGGCGCCGCTCGGCGTGCGCACGCCCATGCTCGGCAACGCCACCGGGTCTTTCTCCCGAGCCGTCGGCAACGTGCGCGAACCGGAGGAAGTGGCGGCCATGGTCTCCGGAGCCGTGCACGACGAGCGCTTCCTCATCCTCACCGATCCCATCGCCCAGACCTGGATGGAGCGCAAGACGGGGGATCTCGAACGCTGGCTGAACGGCATGCGGCGCCTGCAGGCCGGCATCGAGGCCGACGAAGGCTGAATCCGCGCGCCGCACTGCATATAGGTGCAAACAGGCAGTTTGGCCAACACGGGCGAGCACAAGGGCTGCCCCTACACAAGCAGTCCGTCATGTTGAGGTGTTAGGTGATGGACAGACACGCGATTGCCACCATTCCACTTGCGGGAGATGTGGCCTTGAGAGAGCAAGCGGTGGATCCCGCGAGCTCGGCATTGCTCTTGGTGGACCTGCAGAATGGCCAATGCGGCACGGACGCGCGAGCCGCGCATCCCACGCGGGCGGGGTTCTTCGATCGGGTGCAGGAGGTGGTCGTACCCGCCGGCCGCCGGCTGATCCATGCCTGCCGAGCAGCCCGCGCAGAGGTCATCTACACCGTCATCGAGAGCCTCACGCTAGACGGCCGCGACCGCGGCCTCGATCACAAGATATCCGGCATCTTTGCGGCGAAGGGTTCCTGGGAGGCGCAGGTGATCGAACCGCTCGCGCCGAGCGACAACGACATCGTCATCCCCAAAACCTCGTCTAGTCTCTTCAACTCCACCGGCTTCGACCATGTGCTGCGCAACCTCGGCATCGAAAGCCTGATGGTCATGGGCGTGGTGACCGACCAATGCGTCGAGACCACGGTCCGCGATGGCTGCGATCACGGCTATCTGATGACGCTGGTGGAGGACGGCTGCGCGGCCTGGTCGCCCGAGCGCCACGCCGAGTCCCTTCTCGGCCTCAAGGGTTATTGCCGCGTCCGCACGTCCCGCCAGCTAGTCGCAGAAATCGCCGCCGCGGGCTAGGAGCTTGCGCCGCAGGAATGGCGCGGAAGCGCCATTTCTGGGACGCAAGGTCGTAGAAAGGTGGGGGCTGGGGCCAGACGCCGAGCGTAGCGAGGGGTTTGGCGGCGCTAGGAGGCTGCGCCGTAGGAAACGGCGCTTGCGCCGGAGTTGAGACCCACCTGCGAGAAGCCCCCCCTCCGAAAAGCGAGGCGCTTTTCGACTCCCCCGC
>VXPR01000044.1:1826-8388 GCA_009839405.1 Gammaproteobacteria bacterium | reverse complement strand
TCATCGAGAGCCCCGCGATCATGAAGCCAATGGCGGCACCCGGCAGCACGGCGTGGCTCAAGGCATCGCCAACGAGGCTCATGCGGCGCAAGACCAGCAGCACACCGACCGGACCACCGCCGACGCTGAGCGCCAGGCAAGCCACCAGGGCCCTGCGCATGAACCCGAACTCGACAAAGGGCTCGATCAGCGCCGCATACACGGCCATCAGTCCACGCCTCGGCGGCAGACCTCGGCACGGTCATCCCACGCCTCGGCCATCTGCCGCGCTTGAAAGAGATGCTCTGCCCGCAGCACCTCGGCAGTCGTGCCCCAGGCAACGGGCTCCCGGGCGATCACCAAGGTGTCGGGGAAGTTCTCTCGTACCTGGTCGAGGTCATGCAGGACGGCGACAACCGTGCGCCCTTCGCCATGCCAAGCCACGACCATCCTCAGTAGGTCCGCCGAGGTCTTGGCGTCGATCGCGTTGAACGGCTCGTCGAGTAAAATGACAGGACAGTTCTGCACCAACATGCGGGCAAACAAGACCCGTTGGAACTGCCCCGCCGACAAGGAGGCAACCGGTCGTCGGCCAAAGCCACCGAGACCGACGGCCAGGAGCGCTTCGGTGGCCTCGCGCCGCTGCGCTCGCGTGACTGGGCGGAAAAGCCCGTTCGTGGCCCAGTGACCGAGCAAGACGGTGTCCATCACCGAGATCGGGAAACTGCGATCAATCTGCGCCTGCTGGGGCAGATAGGCGATGTCGTCCTGGCGCAGGCCGTTGCGTTCCAAACGCCCACCAAGAGGCGCCACGTGCCCGATCAACCCCTTGAGCAACGTGCTCTTGCCGGCTCCATTGGGGCCGACCACCGCCGTCATCGAACCGACCCGGAAGCGGCCCGTCAGGGGATGCACCGCCGGATGGCGGTCGTATCCGAAGGTGACGTCGTGGAGAGAAAACGCAGCCGTCATGGCAGCCACCCCATGGCCCAAGCGGCGGCAACCCACAGCAAGGCCGCGAGGGGCATCACCCACGCGAACTGTGCGACCACGCCACCGCCTAGCGGCGACACGACGCGCCAGAACCGAGCACCTTCCGCGGCGCCATCGCTCGCTGTGGGCCTACGCATCGGCAGGGAATAACGGCATTGCCTCGGCAACCGGAAGACCGCCCGCCTGGGTCTTGCGGATCATCGGGCCAGGGCCCCCTTGTGGTGCTTCGAGGAATCCACTCAAGTCCTGTCAGGCCGCGCCGGTCGGGAGGCAGGTCGGGCAGGCGCCCTCCACCTCGATCACACGTCTCGTCACACGGTACCCCAAGGCCGCGGCATCCTCGGCGAGCACCTGCACGATCCGAGGATCCTCGAGTTCAGTCGATGCCCCGCAAAGCTCGCAGATGAAGAAAAGACAATCGTGCTGGCGTTCGGGATGCGTGCGGGGGACATATGCGTTGCGACTTTCGATCTTCGAGACGAGTCGCTCCGCAATCAGGAACTCAAGCGCCCGGTACACGGTGGTCGGTCCGATCCGACGCGAGTGCCTGTGCTCGAGTGCCTCGATCAGTGCGTATGCGCCCGTCGGCCGCCCCCTCTCCCAAAGCAACTCCAGGACCTGCCGCCTGAGCGTGGTTAGCTTGGTCCCGCGCGCGGCGCAAAGGGACGCTGCCAGTGCAACCCGTTCAGCAGGCGCATGCGGCCCTCGGCAGTTGGGATCGGTGCAGGGCTGGGGTTGAGTCGGGGGGAGTTCCACGACATGGACCTCCGTTGCAGCGTTTCAATGATACGTTATAACATTACTTAAGCGATGGCAAAGAGCCAACGATTCCTCGCGTCGCCGAACCTCGAAACGAGATTCGACGCGACCAGGCAGCATTCGCAGGAGAACCAGATGAACGTGCCGTCCAAAGTACCCGTTTCCATCCTCACCGGCTTCCTCGGCTCTGGCAAAACGACCCTGCTCAACCGCATCTTGAGCGAGGAGCACGGCAAGCGCATTGCCGTGATTGAGAACGAGTTCGGGGAGGTCGGCATCGATCAGGCGCTCGTCATCGACGCCGACGAAGAGATCTTCGAAATGTCGAACGGCTGTATCTGCTGCACGGTGCGGGGAGACCTGATTCGCGTGCTCGGCAACCTCACGAAGCGCCGCGACAAATTCGACTATGTGCTGGTGGAGACCACGGGGCTCGCAGACCCTGGCCCGGTTGCCCAGACCTTCTTCATGGACGACGAGATTCGCGCGGAGTTCTCGCTCGACGGGATCGTCACGCTCGTCGACGCCGCCCACATCGAGCAACAGCTCGGCCGAAGCGACGAAAGCACCGAGCAAGTCGCGTTCGCAGACGTGCTTGTCCTCAACAAGACAGACCTCGTCAACGACGAGGCCCTCGACAGGCTCGAAGCTCGGCTTCGGGAAATGAACCGAATGGCGCAGGTGGTGCGCAGCGAGCGCGCCGACGTCCCTGTAGACACCGTCCTCAACCTCGACGCCTTCAACCTCGACGACGTGCTCGAGCGTCGTCCCACCTTTCTCGAGCCGGAGTACCCGTTCGAGTGGACTGGCGTCTATTCGCTCGGTGTCGGCCGATTCGAACTCAGCCTGGCCGACGGACCCGATCCCGCGATGTCGCTCGTCGTCGTGCCCCACCAAGAACCGGACGACGCTGCCTTGCGTGAGGGTGCGGAGTGGTGCGTGAGGCGGTATGCGGAACCTGCGCAGCTCATTGTCCCGGGAGAGGAGATTCCGGTCGGAAAGCACGTGAACCTCAAGCTCGATTCCCCCGGGCGCAAGTCGTTCACCCTCGTGGTTGATGTGCCTTTGCGGGTTGGCCTGTACGCCCAGCACACCGCCGAAGAGTTTGACCTCCAACTCAAGGACGCACAAGGAGCAACGATCGAGCCAGAGGCCGAGCGTACTTGGGTGGCGCAGCACGAGCACGACGACGAGGTGGGTTCGATCGCCATCGAGACCGATGGCGACGTCGACGCCGAAAGGCTCAACGCCTGGCTTGGCCGACTGCTCCGTGAGCGCGGGGTGGACATCTTCCGAATGAAGGGCTTCATCAGCCTCGCTGGCGAGCCGCGTCGCTTCGTCTTCCAAGGCGTTCACATGCTCTTTGACGGCCAGCCGGATCGTCCGTGGGGCGACTCGCCCCGGCGCAATCAGCTCGTATTCATCGGTCGCAACCTCGATGAGGAGAACATGCGCCAGGGCTTCGAGGCATGCCTGGTCTGAACGCCGCCAGCGCAACCGGCGTCCTCCATCGGGGCTGGTCTGCAACGGTCGACGACTACGCCATCGCCGGCGGGTGGAGCCGCCGCGGTGAAACGCTGGTGGTCGCCGACGCCGCTGGTGGTGTCCACGCGTTCGATGGCAAATCCGGTGCAAGCGCGTGGACGGGCCATGTGGCTCATGATGGGGGCGCGCTGGCAATGGCGATCCACCCAACCGCAAACACGTTCGCTACGGCTGGCCAAGACGGACGAGTCCTCCTCTGGGGTGTCGTCGACGGTCAGGTACAACAAGCCATCGACGTCGGCGCCGCCTGGGTGGAGAACGTGGCGTGGTCCCCGGACGGCCAACGGCTGGCGGCATCCTGTTCTCGGCAGGTTCGAACGTACCGCGCGAACGGTACAGAGGCGTGGCACACGGATGCCCATCCGAGCACCGTCAGCGCGCTCTCCTGGTCTCGCGCAGAAGAACTGGCGACGGCCTGTTACGGGCGGGTGGCGTTCTTCGACGCGTCCACCGGGGAGCTTCGCCAGAAGCTTGAGTGGAAGGGTTCCTTGGTGTCGATGGCACTGAGCCCGGACGGCGATGTCGTGGCGTGCGGCAGCCAAGACAACTCGGTGCACTTCTGGCGGCGCTCGACGGAGGAAGACTCCATGATGTCTGGCTACACCGGCAAGCCGTCGGCCTTGGTCTTCGACGGCACGGGCACTCTTTTGGCCACCAGTGGAGGCCATTCCGTTACGGTCTGGAGCTTCGAGGGAAGTGGCCCGGAAGGCTCGCGCCCGGGCATCCTGGACCTTCACATCCAACCGGTCACGACCCTTGCCTTCGCCCGCCGCAAGTTGCGCCTGGCTTCGGGGGGGCGCGACGGTGGCGTGGTCGTGTGGTCGCTTCGGCGAAATGGCGAAGGCGGTCCGATCGGCGCCGCAGTTGTGGACAGCGTGGTATCCGAACTTCATTGGCGGCCAGACGGGCGCGCACTTGCCGCCCTCGACGCCCGGGGCGGCGTGACGGTCTGGCGGGTACGGTGAGCGAGGGCCCGAGACACCGCCCCAGTGGCAGGCGTGAGAGATCCGACGCAACCTGTGCCTGCGGCGGTCCGCCGATGTGCGCGTTTGACCGACCGCCGGCAACGTGTGACGCTTGCACCGATCAATTTCTGCCGCCGCCAGGGGAGGCATTTGCATGACCAGCGCATCGAAGGGCTATCGGGACGGCATCCTGTCGGCGTGGCAGGGCGAGCAATGGGGCAGGGAGTTCTTCGAATTGCTGGCCGCAGCGACCGACGACGCCGACCGCCGCGCCCAATGGGAGGTGCTCGCGGAACTAGAGCGAGCGACGGGCGATGTTTTGCTGCCACTCGTCGATGGCGACGATGCCGATGCCCCCGCACAGAAGCGCCCGGAGCTGGGCACGGCCGCAGCGGCATACGGAGCGTTGCCCCACAACGAAGCCCTGCAGCGGATGATGACGCTCGTCGAGCCCGCCATCGAGCGATTCCGGGAGCTCCTCGACATGGCGCCGAAGGAACACCGCGAGGCGGTGCAGATTCTGTTCGACCACGAGGTCGCCATCCGGGATTTCGCCAAGCGCGAGCTCGCCGGAGATACCGAAACGTCCCTCGATCCCGTCCGCGAGGTCACCGCCCGGGCGCGCGCATCCGCGCTTGCGGCCTGAGCAGAGGAGGCATCGATGACGGCCTTGAATCAGCAAGAGAAGGAAGCCTTCCTGAGCGAACTGCACGTCGGCGTTCTGGCGGTTCCGCAGGACGGACGCGGCCCTCTCACGGCGCCCATCTGGTACTGCTACGCCCCCGGCGAGAGCCTCTGGGTGATGATCGGCCGCGACTCCCGCAAGGCCGGGCTGCTCGAGGTGGGCACCCGAGTGTCGCTCTGCGCACAGACCGAAGACCCTCCCTACTCCTACGTCACCGCGGAGGGGCCTGTCGAAAGCGTCCGGCCCGGCACGGACGCGGACATCCTGGAACTCGCCACCCGCTACCTCGGCGAGAAGGACGGCAAGGCCTACGCCGAGACCATGCCGACCGGCACCAGCCTGACAGTCACCATCAGGCCGGAGACCTGGCTCGCGGTGGATTACTCGCGACGCTAGCGCATGTGCAAGGCGGGTCTTCGGAGGGAGGGCATTCTGCCCTGCGCACCGTCAGGTGCGCCAAGCGCGAGGTTCGCGAAGGAAGCGCGCCTGACGGCGCCAGGGAAGGCAGAAAGCCTTCCCTCCGAGAACCGTCCCATCGCCAAGTCCCACAGACTCCTGGCGGAACCTCTGCACGGGGCGAGCCGCGAGCAGGTGTTCTGAGGTACTGGAAAGTCCACGCCCTAAGCCCAAGTCATTGCTCTGCAACAGGTCATCGGCTTGATGAACTCTCGAAAGGAGCCCACCTATGTCAAATCAACGCGCCCTGACCGCCCCCGCCGGCGTGCTGCTCGCCGTGGCAGTTCTTGTCGCCGGTTGCGGCGACACCCCATCCACCCACGACTAAGCCGCATCGCCCGTCGGCGCCGCCGCTGCGGCCGGCGCCGGCGCTGAAGCAGACGCTCCCGTGCGCCAAATCGGCGCGTCGGCGAGTTTTCGGGGAATCAACGGCATCCATTTCGGGCCGAACGGCGATCTCTGGCTCGCCTCCGTCGTCACCCCCGCCGTCGCTCGGATCGATCCCGACAGCGGCGAAATCCTGGAGAACCTGGGCCTCGGCGACGGGCCGAAGTCGCCGGACGACCTCGCTTTCGGGCCGGACGGCTCGGTCTATTGGACCGACATCAGCAATGGCGAAGTGGCGATGAAGAGCCCCGATGGGAGCACCCGAATCGTCGCCTCGCCCGGGGTTGGCGTGAATCCGATCGCCTTCTCCGACGACGGCCGCCTGTTCGTCTCGCAGTGCTTCATGGACACGCGGCTCTTCGAGCTCGACCCGCAAGGAGTTGCCGAGCCACGCCTGATCCGGGACGACCTGGGGCCCGGTTGCGGCCTGAACGGGATGGACTGGGGCTCGGCGGACGGACGGCTCTACGGACCGCGCTGGTTCCGCGGCGAGGTCGCCCGAGTCGACGTGGACAGCGGCGAACTGGAAACGGTGGCGGACGGTTTCGGCGTCCCCGCAGCGGTGAAGTTCGACAGCAAGGGCCGCCTCCATGTCCTGGACTCCTTGCGCGGCGAAGTCGTCCGGCTGGGTGAGGACGGCAGTCGGGAGGTTGTGGCGCGGGTTCAGCCCGGGCTCGACAACTTTGCCTTCAACGAAGAGGACCGCCTATTCATCTCGAGCTTCGCCGACGGCTTCATCGTCGAAGCCATGTCGCCGGACCAGAACCGCGTCGTCTTGGCGGGTGGCCTGAAC
>VXPR01000044.1:0-1816 GCA_009839405.1 Gammaproteobacteria bacterium | reverse complement strand
GAACATGCCCGGCGGGGTCGCGCTAGTCGGCGGTGCGGAGTCGCCCCGCCTCGTGGTCGCGGATTTCTTCGCGCTGAGGCAACTCGACCCGGCGACCGGCGAGGAACTCTCCGTGGTGCGCGACGTGATCGGCTTTTCCGACCTTGGAAGCTCGATGTCGGTGCACGCAACGGCAGACGACAAGCTAGTGCTGACGAGCTGGTTCGACAACGCCGTTCGCCTCTGGGACCCCGAAGCCGATGTCTTGGTGCAGGTTTTCGGCGAGCTGGCACAACCGATCGACGCGCTCGTGTTCGATGGTGAAGTGGTCACGAGCCAGTGGGGCGCCGGCAACGTGATCGCCTTCTCGCCCGAGAACCCCGAGCAAAAGCGGGTATTGGTCGATGGCCTGTCAGGCCCGGCCGGACTCACCGTGGCAGACGGTGCCCTGTATGTCGCCGACAACCTCGCCGGCACCTTGCACCGGATCGACAGCGATGGCAGCGAGCTGGTCGCCGAAGGGCTCGACCAGCCGGAAGGGCTCGCGGCGGCGAACGGTTCCATCTACGTCGTCGAGGCCGGCAGCGGGCACGTGACGGCGATTGACCTGACGGGCGGCGAGTCGGCGCCGGTTGCCGGCCCCCTCGAACTGCACGTGCCGCCGTCGGGGGAGTTTCCAAACACAACGCTGTTCAACGGCATCGCCACCGACGGCGAGACGGCCTGGGTCACGGGCGACGCCGCGAATACCGTGTACGTCTTCGATCTGGACTAGGTAGCCCGGCAACACCCCCACCGTGAAAGGACGAGGACGCCTTTCGCGGATGCCGGGCTCCTGGGGCAGCGCACGCAAAAGTCCGACAGCCTCCAAGGGCTGGATTAGGCTAGTGTGTCGCAAGTGTGGAAGGGCCGGAGCGGACGGGATGGTCGGATTGCGGTTCCGAGCAGGTGCGATGTTTGGCATCGTTGCCGCCGCGCTAGCATTCGGTGTTCGCGCCGAACCTGCCGACGAGGAGCCGCCGTGGCCCAAGGCGTGGTTCGAAGCGCCGAAGACCGCCAGCGAAGCCGGCCTCACACGCTTCTCCCAGAGCCCCTACCTCGACGATCGCGACCTACCGCCGGTCGAGGAGCGGCTCCCGGACGACCCCATCATCATCGAGCCCTACCGCAACATCGGCAAATACGGCGGCACGGCCCGCATCACGCTCTGGGACAGTTGGCAGTTCTTCAACTGGGAGCATGCGCTGACGCTCTCCGCCAACATGCGCGACGTGCTGCCCAACCTTGCCGAGCGCTGGGAACTGAGCGAGGACGCCCGCACCACCACCATCCACCTGCGTCCGGGCATCAAATGGTCCGACGGCCATCCCCTCACCGCCGACGACTTCATGTTCCGCCTGAAGCACGTCTGGCAGGACCCCGACATCTCGCCGGTGGTGTACCGCCTCGTGCAGGGCTGCGAGTTCGTGAAGATCGACGACTACACGTTCCAGTATGTCTTCCCCGGCCCAAACCCGATGTTCGCCAACTTCTTCGCGCAGTACGGCAGCCATTTCGTGGACCCGATGCACTTCTTCAAGGACTACCACGCCGCCTTCCGCGACAAGGAGGAACTCGAGGAGCTGGTGGAGGAAGAAGGCTTCGTGACGTGGATGGCGATGTACGGCGCACTGCGCGGCTGGGGCAACGAGGACGCCGTCAAGGTGCCAACCCTCAGGGCGTACCGGGTGACCGAGCGCACGCCGACGAAGATGCGGCTCGAACGCAATCCGTACTATCACAAGATCGACCCGGCGGGGAATCAACTGCCCTACATCGACGAGATCGACGCCATCAT
>VXPR01000385.1 GCA_009839405.1 Gammaproteobacteria bacterium | reverse complement strand
ACCCTGCGCCCGTCCTCGAGCGTGAACTCGCCCGCCAGCCGCGCCTCGATGCGGTCGAGGTCCTGGTCGCCCTCCTGGATGTGGTACGTGAACGTTAGTTGCCGCGCGGGCTCCCCCAGATTCTGTTCGGCGCTGACGGTGCCGCCGCCGACATCAAGGTCGAGCGTCAGTTGCGGCCTCGTGGTGAAGAACACGGGCGGGTTCATATCAATCGCGATGGTGAGGGAATCCCGTGCCCGGTAATACACGGATGAAGAGGGGGAGGAAAGCACCCTCGGGTTGCCGACCGGATTGACGACGGCCTGAGGCTGCTCCGGGGTTTCGGTGATCGGCGTGGCGTCCTGGTCGCCCGTCAGGTTGCCGTTGACTCGGTGGAGGAAGCTGGATACGGGCTCCAACACGAAGTCCGCACGGTTGCCCGCAAGGTCCTTGACCCAGTCAGCCATCAGCGTCGCTATGGCGTCCAGCCCAATGCCGTTGGTGTCGACATGACCCGCCCCGACGGTGTAGGAGAAGATGAGGTTCCTGCGACCGACGAGGCCCTCGTAGCCTGCCGTCGGCGCGGTGCCTCCTGTCGGGAACTCGTCGACGGCAATGCTGAGGGGGGGCGTCGTGTTAGGATCAACCTCGACGTCCTCGCTCATCGTCAACTGGATCCGGATCTCGTCGCCCACGCCATAATAGAGTTGGTTGTCCGTGCCCAAGGCACTCGGACCGGGCGAACTCAGGAACGTCACGGACTCGATGGTCGGCGCCACGGTGTCGACCGTGGCGGAGCCGCTCAGCGACACTGGAATCTGCTCACGCTTTTGAAGCGGCGGCGCCGGAGAGTCGCTGTTCTCGAAGCCGTGTACCGCCCCGCCGTCCTTGATGCTGCCGCCGACGGGAAGCCTGATCGCGGTCGCCCTAACTGCGCCGTCGTCTCCAGCGACGGGCGTGTACCGGAACACTTTGAGCGCGGCAGTCCCGTCCGGATCGCCCAGATCGGCATCTTTCTCCACCCCGCCGATGGTGATGGCAAGCTTAGTCTCTGCCGCGTTGCTCACACTGACGGCCTCACCGAACAGCACCCCAATTTGAATGGGCTCACCCACCCCATAGCGACCGCTGTCGGGCGGGTTCACGAGGAAGGTCCACTGCACCCCCTTGAACGACGTGTCCTTCCTCGACGGCTCGGCGAGCACGACGAGGTCGTTGATGTCGGTCTCCGGGAGGACGCGCTCGGCATCGTTGCCGTACACGTCCTGGATGGTGTCCGTGGCCAAGGTCCCGAGAGTGACTGCTTTCCTGGCGCCCTCAACCCCGCCGACATCGTCCCCGACCAGGGTGTACCGGAACTCCAGAGCCCTGCCGGAGACCCGGACGAACTCAAGCATCCTGTCGCTTGGGGGTTGTCCACCGGGCGGCGTCAGTGTCAATGTCAACTCGGGCGACCCAGTGACTTCCACCGGTTCCGAGAACGTCACCGTGGCGACGACGTTCTCGCCGGCGCGGGCGGCGGGGACCGTGACCCGGACCTGTGTGACCACCGGATCGACTGCGTCGATCTTGTGATCGGCGAACTGCTTTGCGGCAACCACGTTCAACGCGACGTTGCCCGGGACGTCCGTCAGACCGTCGCCGACGAAGGCAAGCGGGTTGGCCGGAGTCGAGACGCCGTCGGTGTCCTCCCAGCCGTCCTGCACGACAAGGAGGCACTCAAGCCGGGTCAGTCGATCCGGCGACAGTGTGCAAGGCCCTGTCGAAGCCGCTACCGGGTTGGTAGCGCCGCCGACGAGAACACCGAGCGTGACGCCCTCAGGGCCGGCGAGGTCCTCGTCGAAGTCGACGACGAACTTGATGCCGCCGGTGTCGCCTTCGGTCCATCGACCGTTCCGCGGTACGCCCTGGATCCCAATGCCGGTGATGCGTGGACCCTGAGTGTCCACCCGCCGTACCTGGCCGTCAGCGAACTTCTCGTTGATGTCCTCCCCGGAGCGGAAACCGGCGTTGCCGTTCGCATCCCGCAGCCGGTCGGCACCGGACATGCGCAGCCTGAACGCCTCGGCGTTGTCGCCATCGACCACCTTGTAGGTGAATTTCATGGTCGTCGCGTCGGCGTCTTGGACGTGCGTCATGGTTCGCTCGCCCCCGTCGAGGACGAGCTGGAGGTCGACGCCGGTGGGATACGACGGTTGGTCGTCTCCCTCGAACGTGAGTGTTACGTCGATCTCGTCTCCGGCCCTCGCTCCGTTGGTTTGACTGTCGTTGTTGGTGTCGGTCACGGTCACGGTCACGCCGGCAATGGCCAGCCGGACGCCATCGACCGTGGCCTGCACCGCGCTGCCGCCTGGGCCTACTTCCTGTGCTGGGGTCGGTGGATTGGTGTAATTCCCAAGAATCCCGCCATAGAATGCGTTGGCCTCGACGGCGACGCCATCCCCGGTGTCCCCTGCCTGTACCGTGTACGCACACCGCAGCAGGTCACGGTCACCGTTAGGGGACGACGCCACCGAACACGACGCCGATTTTCGGCCCGAGCCCGGGCCCGTGCCTTGCAGCGTTATGTCGAGCGTCGGCGACCCGACGCTGCCGACCAGCGGCTGCGCGAACTTGATCTCCGCCACGATCTGGTCATCGATGATGTACACGGTGCGCGGTGCAGCCGACGGGCCGCCGGTGGGTACGGACGTCAACGTGACGGACTCGATGAACTGCTGCTGCCCAAATGCCGCGGTCCCTAGCACGCCGACGGCGAGGCACGCAACGAGGCGCGCGTACAGACTGCCGCGCCAGCCGATGGCCCGCGCGATTCCCGATGACCGTCGCGAAGTGAACCGGAAAGCACGACCGAGTACCGACTGCACGTGAGACGCTCCGCAAGACTTATTGCTTGTGGGCGAGCATAACCGACCGGCCTTGGGATGTGCCCCGCGTTTGCTGCACTCGACTCCGTGTGGGCAGGCGGTCGTACACGATCGGCGCCGGGGGCGCAGGTTCGGTACGAGAGGCACCTGCCCATGAACGCGCCTGACGGCGCGTTTGCGAGGGCGAGACGCCCTCGTTCCAAGAGGGGCCGTCGCTTCGAGGAGCACACATCCTCCGGGTGTCGGCGCGGCTGTCGCGCATGCACGACAGGCTGCTGGCCGGGCCCGGCTCGGCGGCGGGCGAGGGCTAGGGAGTGCAGTACCGACCCTTTCACGCTGTGTCCGGCATTTGACACTCGGCTTGTCAGAGTCTACGTTCCGCGCCACGCGTCTGCGGAGAGTCGCCAAGCGGCTCGCCCCTACGAGCCAGGGCCCAGACGCTTTCCCTTTGTACTGTAGCCAGCACGGGGCCGTTGTGTACGTTTGCTATTTGGACGGGTCTGGCACAACTGGCACCAGCGGTGGCGAAACCAGCCATTTCGTGCTCGCCGGCATCTCCATCCCGATCTGGCATTGGCGGGACGCCGACCAGGAAGTGTCGCAAGTGCTGGCCAAGTACGGCTTGGCCGACGACGAACTCCACACGGCCTGGATGCTGAGGAAGTACCTTGAGCAGTCCAGGATCCCGGGGTTCGAGCAGCTTGGCCCAACCGATCGGCGGCGTGCGGTGTACCGCCACCGAACCCTTCAGCTTGCGCGCCTTTGCGGGCCGGATGACGACGCTCGACGCCAGCGCACCCGCAAGCTCCACCGCAAAACCGAGCCTTACGTGCACCTCACTTGGGAAGAGCGCCGCCAGGCGGTGCTCGATGTGGCCGAGACCGTGGCCAACTGGGGATTTGCGCGGCTCTTCGCCGAATGCGTGGACAAGTCACACTTCGATCCGGCTCGGTCGCCGAGGTCCATCGACGGTCAGGCTTTCGAGCAGGTGGTCTCTCGCTTCGAGAGATTCCTGCAGAACGTCAGCTCCCCTGCACCTGGCCACCAGCGCAACCACGGGATGCTCGTCCACGACAACAACGACGCCGTGTCCCGCAAGCACACCCAGATGATGCGCTCCTTCCACGCCGACGGAACTCTTTGGACGAGCCTCGACTGCATCGTTGAGACGCCCATGCTGGTGAACCCGGAACGCACCCGCATGATCCAGATCGCCAACCTCTGCGCCTACGCCCTCCGCCGCTACCTCGAGAACAACGAGACGCAACTCTTCGAACCAATATTCAGCCGCGCCGACCGAATCGGCGAAACGACGGTGGGAGTCCGCCACTTCAGCCCGCCTGGCTGCAACTGCGCCGTATGCGAGGGCCACGAGCCGTGACTTGGCGGCAGCTCTTACCTAGTCCGTCAGCGGCCCCGCGTCTGCGCCGAGGTGGGAAATTACATAAAGAATATCCTGTAACAAAATGATATTGAGCGAATTTCCGTAGAGGATGGGATAGTCCCGTCCCATTTAGACAATTGCGACGGACTCGGCACGGGACGGGTCAAGCCCGTCCCCTACGGCCCATGGATGCTTTTGGGGCGAGGGCGTCTCGGCCGACGCCCCAGAGAGCCCGTTCCGAAGCGGCGTCGGTCAGGACTCCGGCGGATTGAGGTCGTCGTCTTGCCTTCCTGACGGATCAGCCTCGGCGCCGCCGACGGCGCGGACGATGGTGCGTTCCCAGCCGCCGCGCTGCGAGCGCATTGCCTCGGCGACGCTCATGCAGCGCCAGCGGTCCCAGTCGAGGCCCGTGGCCCGGGCAGAGGCCCAGACGCAGCCCTCGAGCCATGACTGGGTGGCGCTCTGCGCGTCCTCGGGGGACAGGAGCGAAACCAGGCGACGGCCCAGGCGAACGCCGCTTGCCGGCGCGGTCTGTTGTGCCACCACCGCCTCGACCTGCTCGGCCAGTTCGGCCATTTCGGCTGGCGACTGCTCATGGGGGCGGACCTGGACGGTCCAGCCGCGCCCGTCCTTGGTGCGTTCGATCTTGGCCGCAATTTCGCCGCCCTTGGTGCTGGCGCGGCGGAGGAAGACCGTCTCGCGACGCACCTCGCGTTTGCCGAACAGGGCCTCGAAGAGCTGACCCGCGCCAAAGTCGCCGGGGAGGATCTGTTCCGCACGCGCCATGGCCGTCGCACGCTGCTCTTCGTTGACGCATGCGTCGGCGAGACGGTCGGCGGAGCGTTGGCTGAACTCGTGCATCACCGGGCGTACGAGCCGTGCAATCCACTCCTCACCGAACAGGGCGTTTGCCGTGCGTACCGCACGGGAGACGGTGCCCCGGTGACAGCCGAGTGCGTTGGCGAGGGAGGACTGGCTGTCGAACACCGCCGCATTGAGCATGGCGCGCCACTGCACCGCGTTTTCCATGGGCGAGACGCCCTCCGTCCACTCGTTCTCCCCGTGCATCAGGGCAGCGCACTGCTTGTCGGTGAACGAGGCTTCGCGCACCTCCGCGCGCCAAGGCACTTTGGCGCGGCGACAGGCTTCCAGGCGCCGCACGCCGAAGATCGCTTCGACGGCGTGGGTATCGCCAGGCGCTAGCCGGCGCGCCAGCCCGAGCTGCTGCTGGCCATCGCGCCGGATGGACTCCGCCAGGGCGTCGAGGGAGGCATCGTCCATGCCCGAGCCGCCGCGATTGTGATAGCGCCACGGTCGCACCAAGTCCGGATCGAAGGCTTCGACGTTGAGGACCTCGGTGGATTGCACCAAATCCTGATCGACGGTCTCTTGGCTCATTCGGGCAGTCCTTTCAGTACGTTGTGCGCGGGAGGTCGCTGTGGGGACCCACAACATGACACGAGAGATCGGAGCATAGACTAGAAGGATTGCTAGGGCAAGAAATCGCCATACCTAACATAGTGGTAGTAGCCGGAGTCTGCTCGCCATGCGCGGCTGGGGCGTGGACCAGGCCTCGGCCATAGGGCCGAACGGACGTTAAATGGCTGTTATGGAAGGTTTTTCTTCAGTCTACGCCGCGAGGTTGGGCGGGCCGAATCGAGTTCGTGCGGGGGTTAGGTTTCTATGTCAGCGAAGTGCGTCGCCGTGCATCTGCCGCCGTGCGGCGGGGGTGTGCGCGGGGGTCGCGGGCGTGTTGCGACAGACAGGTTGCTAGTCTGCGGTAGTAGTTGCTAGCGAGGTTGCGCGATCGGAGCACACCGACGGATTCGGCATGGACGGGAAAAGCCTGTCCCTACGCAGCGAACGGGCCCTTGGCGAGGGCGTCGCGCCGACAGGCGCGCAGGTTCGGTTGGAGAGGCCCACCTCTCCTCCGTCCAAAGAGGCCCTCTAATGCCCCCTAGCGCGGGTTTGCGAGGGCGAGACGCCTTGTCCGCAGGGAGAGGCGGCCGGCGCGGCCGGGCTCTACTCGCCAGCGCGCAGGGCGGCGATGCGGGTTTCGAGGGGTGGATGCGAGGAGTACAGGGCGCGGATGCCGCGCCGCGTGCCGGCGCTGATGCCGAACGCCGCCATGGACTGTGGCATGGTGTCGGCTCCGCGCGAGGCCGCCCGGAGGCGCTCCAGGGCCGAGATCATCTTCTCGCGGCCGGCTAGCTCGGCGCCTCGGGCATCGGCCCGAAACTCTCGCCGGCGCGAGAACCACATCACGATCGCCGACGCCAGGATGCCGAAGAAGATCTGCGCCGCGATCGAGGTGACGAAATACCCAATGCCAAGGCCAGTCTCGTTGCGAAGCAGGTATCGGTCGACGACGTAGCCGACGACTCTCGACAGCAGGATGACAAAGGTGTTGACGACGCCCTGGATGAGGGTGAGCGTGAGCATGTCGCCATTGGCGATGTGGCCGATTTCGTGGCCGAGCACCGCTTCGACCTCGTCCTGATTCATCTGTTGCAGGAGGCCGCTGCTGACGGCGACCAGGGCGCTGTTCGAGGTTGCCCCGGTGGCGAACGCGTTCGGCTGCGGCGAGGGAAAGATGGCGACCTCCGGCATGCCGATGCCAGCGTCCTCCGCCAGACGGGCGACGGTGTCGAGCAACCAGTTCTCCGTCTCGTTGCCTGGCGCTTCGATCACGGCGGCGCGCGTGGCGCGCTTGGCCATCCACTTGGACAGGGCGAGCGAGACGAACGAGCCGCCGAAACCGAGCAACGCGCACCAGACAAGCAATGCACCGAGGTTGAGCCCGATGCCATCGGCGTCAAGGATCCCACTCAAGCCAAGCAGCGAGAAGACGACGCTGGCGATGAGCATGACCGCCAAGTTGGTGAGGAGAAGCAGTCCGATTCGCATGGGACTCTCCCGAAGACGCGGTTGCCCCACTATACGCGACGGGCGCGCGGACCGCGACGGGCTACCCACTCGCACGGACGTGGGCACCCGCCCTGCCCCCGAAGTCTCTCCCCGGCAACGGCAACGCCTTAAGCAGCAAACCGTCCGCTACGGCGGGGCAGGCTCCGGCTTGAGCGGCAACTCGACGGTGACCTCGGTGAAGTGAGGCGCATGGCTGTTGATGCGAATGGCGCCGCCGTGCTTGACGACGAGATCGGACGAGAGGGTGAGACCAAGGCCGCTGCCCTGGTCGGGAGGCTTGGTGGTGAAGAACGGATCGAAGACCTTGTCGACGATGTCGGCGGGAATGCCGGTGCCGTTGTCGCGGATTGTCGCGTGCATCCTGGTTCCGTGGCGACGAGTTACAAGCGTGAGCATCGGCCGCCAGCCCGCGGACGGTGGGCGCTTGCGTTTCTCGTTGACGGCGTGGCAGGCGTTGGTGACGAGGTTGAGAAAGGCGCGGGCAATGTCCTGCGGAACCACCTCGATCTCGTCGACCGCGCCGTCGTAGTCGGTAACCACCTCGATGTCGAAGTCCGGATCCATGGCCCTTGCGCTTTGGCAGGCAAGCCGGGCATGGTGGTCGAAGAGATCGTTGATGGCAGTGGGTTGCATTTCGCCGCCATCGCGACCCAGGGCCAGCATGTCGCCGATGACGCGGTCGGCTCGTTGGGTGTGGCTGAGGATGATCGCGACATTGCCGAGCAGGTCGTTGATGGTCTCTGCGACGTCTTCCCGCTGCTCGGCGTCCAGCGCGCCGTCGGGCCCGGGTGCTGCGAGCTGCTCGGTGAGGTCCTCAAGCAGTTCGGCGGAACCCTCGGCGAAGTTCTGGATGAAGTTGAGCGGGTTGCGTATCTCGTGGGCGACGCCGGCCGTCAACCGGCCGAGGGCCGCGAGCTTGTCGCGCATGCGGATCTGGCTCTGCGCGCGCTCAAGATCGGCCAGGGTCTGCTCGAGGCGGGCGTTGACCTGTCGGAGTTGCGCCGCCTGGGCCTGAACGGTCTCGAGCCGCTCCGCCGCCTGCTGACGCGCCCGGCGGCCGGCGCGCACCGCGGCGAGGATCGCGCGCATGGGATCCGAGTGCCCGGTAGCAGACTTGAGCTCGTCGAGAGCGGCGGCCTGCTGGGGGTTGAGACGCAGGGTGAGGGTGCGCGGCGCCACGGGTTTGCCCTAGGAGCTTGCGCCGTAGAAGTGGCGCGTTGGCGTCATTCTACGGCGCAAGGTC
>VXPR01000327.1:1677-8408 GCA_009839405.1 Gammaproteobacteria bacterium | reverse complement strand
CCCTGGAGCAGGCCAAGGAGATCGAAGAGCGCGCCGCCAAGGCGATGGCGGAAGGCTCTGCCGACCAGCCTGCCGATCGTGGCGCCCCACCCGTCGGTGGCGACGGCTCCCCGGGCGCCGCCGGCAACGTCGGCGGCTACGACAGCTTCTGGATCGACAACGGCGAGCGCAACTTCGAGATCGACGGCAAGTTCCGCACCTCCATCGTCTATGACCCACCGAACGGACGCCGCCCGGCCATGACCCCCGAAGCGCAGGAGCGCGCCACAGCGCGCCGCAGCTTCTGGCGCGAGAACACCGGCACGGCATGGTGGCTGGAGAACGACGGCCCCGGGCCCTATGACGACGTGGAACTCCGGCCGCTGGCGGAACGCTGCCTGCTCGGCTTCAGCTCCACCGGAGGGCCACCGATGATGCCGGCGCTCTACAACAACCACAAACGCATCGTGCAGACACCGGACCACATCATGATCCTCACTGAGATGGTGCATGACGCCCGCATTGTGCGCATGAATGCCGACCACGCACCGGGCGAAGTGCGGCGTTGGCTCGGGGATTCGGTGGGCTATTGGGAAGGCGACACGCTCGTGGTGGACACGACCAACTTCAACGACACTCCAGCGCTCGGCCTTGCAACGCGCGATCTGCATGTGGTGGAGCGATTCAAGCGCATCGATGAGGCAACGTTGCTCTATAGCTTCACGGTGGAGGACCCGAACGTGTGGGAGGCGCCGTGGAGCGGCGAGTATCCATGGCCCGCCACCGACGAGCCGGTGTACGAATACGCCTGCCACGAAGGCAACTACTCCCTCGGCAACATCTTGCGCGGCGCCCGCCGTCTAGAAGCCGAGGCGCTGGCATCAGGCGCGGAGCTAGCGGCGGGCGCGGAGTAGGGGTGTTGCATCGGGGCCGGAGGGAGGGCGTCTCGTTCTCCGTCGGGCCGTTAAGGCGCGCAAGGCAGTGGTCGCCTACGTGCTCGCAATGAAATCACCCTCCAGCAAGCGCCCCGCCAACGAACAGCAGGAGAGAACTCAATGAAACGAACCTTGTGTACCCTCGCCGTGGCGACGGCGCTAGCGCTGGCCGCACCAGCCACCCAGGCCCACCACGCCTTCGGCGCCGAGTTCGACCCGAACCGACCCATCCTAATCAAGGGCCCCGTCGTGAAGATCGAGTGGACCAACCCGCATGCCTGGTTCCACGTCGAGCACACGAACGAGGACGGCACCAAGACGGTCTGGATGATGGAGGCCGGCACGCCCAACACGCTGCTCAGGCGCGGAATCCACCGCAACTCCGTACCGGTTGGCACGGAGGTGGTGATCGACGGCTACCAGTCGAAGGACCTTTCCAAGCGCGGCAACGGCCGCAACATGACCTTTGCCAACGGCCAATCGCTGTTCATGGGTTCGAGCGGCACGGGCGCTCCCCGCGACGGCGCCGACCCCACCGAGCCGCCGCGGCGCCAACAGGGCGAGTCCGACGGCGAATGAGAAGACCACGCACGCAGTCCGCCGGCTGAGGCCAAGCCATGCGTTCGTTCGTGGAGTGGCTCGACACCCATGCGTGGAGCACGGCACTGCACGAGTCGCTGTGGATGTATCCCTTGATCGAATCCACCCACGTGCTGACGGTCATGCTGTTCGTCGGCATGTTGGCGATGGTGGACTTGCGCCTCGTGGGGCTCGCCTTCCGCAACGTGGCGGTGTCGCACCTGACGGGGCGGCTGCTGCCGTGGTCCGTGGCGGGGTTCGTCATCATGATCGCCACCGGCGTGCTCCTCTTCTACGCCATCCCCGTGCGCACCTACGAGAGCGTCTGGTTCCGCGTCAAGGTGGTGCTCCTGATTGCCGGCGGCATCAACGCGTGGTGGTTCCACCGTCGCGTGCAGCGTGACCGGACCTTCTGGGACAATCACCCGAAGCCGCCCACCGCCGTGCGCGTCGCCGGTGGCGTCTCGCTCGCGATCTGGGCTGGCGTCATCGTCTGCGGGCGCATGATTGCCTACAACTGGTTCGACTGCGACCGCGACCCCTCGCCCTTCGTGATGTGGATGGCGGGCTGCGTGGTAGAGGCTTCGATGTAAGGCGATGTTCGAAACATTCGACAGGCTGGAGCAAACTTGGATCGGCCAGACCATCCGCGAATCGCTGTGGCTGTTCCCAGGCATCGAGGCGGTGCACCTCCTGGGCCTCGCCATGCTCGGTGGCTCCGTGCTGGTGGTGGACTTGCGTCTGCTCGGCGCCGGCCTCACCCGCGCCACCGTACCGGCGGTGCTTTCCTCTGCCCGACCGTGGTTCCTCGGCAGCCTCGTGCTGATGTTTTCCACCGGCATTCCGCTGTTCCTCTCCGAGGCGATCAAGTGCTACTACAACACCTCGTTCTGGGTGAAGATGTCCGCGCTCGCCATCGGCATCGTCTTCACCTTTGGCGTGCGCAACCGCATCGCCATGCGCCGTGACGCGCCAAGGTGGGCAACGGCCTTGGTGGGCGCCATTTCGCTGATGGTGTGGTTCACGGTGGCCGCCGCTGGGCGCTGGATCGGCTTCTCGTGAAGCATCTCGGAGTCGCCCCTTGCCTCGTCGGCGCAGTCCTGCTCGCGTCCTGCGGCGCCGAGCAAGAGCCTCCCCCACCGATGCACCCCGTCGGCGACATGAAGGAAACCATGGACTGGGTGCTCGACCCAGCCGCCGACGTGATCTGGGGCTTTGCCGGCTTCGTAATGACCGCCGAAGGCACGACCGACCTTGCCCCGAAGAGCGAGGAAGATTGGGCTGAGGTCAAGCACGCCGCCTGGGTCCTAGCCGAATCGGGCAACCTTCTCATGATGCCTGGCCTAGCTAAAGACAACGCCGACTGGATGGAGTACTCCCAAGGCTTGACAACCATGGGCAACCGCCTGATCGAAGTCGCTGAAGCCCAAGACCCCGACTCCCTCTTCGAAGCCGGCGGCCATCTCTACAACATCTGCCTAGCCTGCCACCAAGCCTACGCTCGGGAACTGCGGCAGGATTGAGCAGTCTCGAGCCTTCGACACCCCTGGCCTCGCACTGGCCACGGTGGGCCCTCGTCGTTGTGCTGCTGCTCGTCGGCGCGGCCGCGTCGGGGCACGCCATCTCGGAAGGCAATGCCGCCTTTGTCGAAGGCGTGTCAGGCGTGGCCGTGGGGGTCTTCGGCTACCTCGGTGCCAAGCACATGTTCACGGGGGTCGACCACGTCCTCTATCTCGTGGGGGTGGTCTTCTATCTGCGCCGGCTGCGGGATGTGCTGCTGTATGTGACGCTGTTCACCGCTGGGCACAGCCTCACGCTGCTCGTTGGAGTGCTCGCCGAGTGGCGCATGGATGCGCATCTCGTGGATGCGGTGATTGGTCTGTCGGTGGTTTACAAGGCCTTCGAGAACGTTGGGGGTTTTGCGCGGGGGCTGAGGCCGGCATTGGCTGGCGTGTCGGGAGGGTCGGTGGCTGTTGGGGAGCGGAGCTTCGCTCCGGACCCGCGCCTTGCAGTGTTTGCGTTTGGGCTTTGCCATGGCATGGGATTGGCGACGCGGGTGCAGGAGTTGCAGTTGTCGCCGGATGGGCTGCTGGTCAATCTGGTGAGCTTCAATGTGGGTGTGGAGATCGGCCAGTTGCTGGCGCTGGCGGCGGTGGTTGCAGTGCTGGCTTGGTGGCGGCGGCTTAAGGTGTTTGAGCGCTCGGCCTTGGCCTTGAACCTCGCGTTGATGACAGCGGGGTTCGTGCTGTTTCAGACGCAGATCGTGGGGTACTTCCTGGCTGGGGAGGGCGGCTAATGCGCAAGGCGACGATGCTGGCAGGCGCGTTTGTCGTTGCGTTGGTGCTGTTCGTTGCCTTCGTGTTGCCATCGGAGCATGGGCGTGACCCGCTGGGCACGGGGCGGCTCTTGGGGCTCACAGGGCTTTACATGCCGGATGGCGGGGCTTTCGGCCCCGTTGTCGAGAGCGAGGAGGGCAATTGGCCCATGCATGATGGGCGGTCCTTTCCCTTGGCGCCGTTCGAGTCGGTGGAACTGAAGTACGACCTCGCCGCTGGGGACGGCATGGTGTTTTGCTGGACGGCCACGGGGGAGGTGCTGTTCGATCTCCATGCCGAACCGGACGGGGGGACCATTGACGACGCGCGCAGCTTTGCGGCGGGGCGGGGCCTGCGGCAAGGCGGCACGTACATCGCACCGTTCGATGGCATCCATGGCTGGTTTTGGGAGAACCGGGGCGGGGAGTCGGTCACGGTCCATCTCGTGGCCTCGGGCATGATGGCTGGGGCGACACGGTTCCACGACAACGATGCGGCTCGTGTCGAGTTGGACGGATCGGCGGAGGTCCCGGCGGGAGATTGTCGATGACCGACTTCACCGTCGAGATGTCCCGCGCCGATCAGGCCGAGCGCGACGTGCCCGTGGCGCGGCGTTATGCGGTCTTGGTCGAACGGTTGCGAGGGCAACTGGCCGCTGGCGGTGATCCCTTTCGAGTCGCTGGCATTGTCGGGAGTGGCCTTTGGCAGCGCGCCGTGGGCGACGTTCAGGACGGATTCCTGGACGATCGGGCGCTCTATTGGGGGCGGCTGGCGGCGCACCGGTGTTTGCAGGAAGCGGGCCATGCGTGTGGCGAAGCGTTGGAGAGGGCCTCTCGGGGGCTTTCCGAGGTTGCGGTCGACGCGCCGACCCTCCTGCTCGCCGGATTCGACCCGTTCCATCTCGACCGGGACATCAGCCAGAGCAATCCATCCGGAACGGTTGCGCTCGCCCTGCACGGAAACGCCATGGAAGGGGCGAACGATCAGCGGTTGACGGTGCAATCCGCCATCTTGCCGGTGCGCTTTGCGGACTTCGACGCCGGCATTGTCGAAAGGCTACTCTCCGAGCGCTGTGCGGCCGGCGGTGTGCGGATGGTCGTCACCGTCAGCATGGGGCGCGACGCCTTTGATCTCGAGCGCTTTCCGGGCCGTCGACGTTCCTCACCGAACCCGGACAACGAACGTCGCTTGGGAGGCGGAACGGCCGAGGAGCCACTCGTGCCGCGTGGGCTTGACGGTCCCGAGTTCCTGGAATTCTCCCTTCCGGCGGTCGCGATGGCCGCAGTAGATGGACGCTGGGCCGTGCGCGACAACCATCGCGTCACGACTGTCGCACGCGGCAGGTTGGAGGCCGAGTCCGTGGAGGATTTGACGGGCGAAACGGCTGTGGAAGGTTCGGGTGGCGGCTACCTTTCGAACGAAGTCGCCTACAGGACATTGCTCTCGGCCGAACGGCACGGCCTCGACTTGCCAATCGGCCATGTTCACGTTCCGGCCCTTCGCGGCCACGACGCTGGCTGGGAGCGCGACATCGTTAACCAAGTGCGACGCATGATCGCGGCTGGGGTCCGGGCGGTCACCAGCTAACGACCATACGTGCTTGAGCCTCCGGAGGGGCGTCCTTGTCTGTCGCTTTGGCTGCACGTTCCGTAGAATCGCAGCCCATGAACATCTTCAAGCGATTGGCGGAGAAGCCTTGGATCCATGAGCCTGGGGCAGGGGTTGAGACGCGCTCGGCTTCGTTTGCGGTGTCGAACCAGAAGGTGGCGCTGGTGCTCTTTCTCGCCATCGTTGGCGTGCTGTTCTTCCTCTTCTTCGCCGCCTACCACATGCGTATCGAGCTCACCTCGGACTGGGTGGCGATTCCGGAGCCGCCGCTGCTTTGGTTCAACACGGTGGTGCTTGGCATTGCCAGCATTGCCTTTGAGTGGGCCCGTGGAGCGGCGCGGGGAGGGCGCGAGGGCACGGCGCGCACCGCCTTCCTCATTGCAGGGGCGCTGACCTTGTCGTTCCTGGTGCTGCAACTGGTGGTTTGGGATCAGATGCTCGGGCTCGGCTACTTCGCGCACTCGAATCCCGCCAACTCGTTCTTCTACCTCATCACCGCCGTGCACGGCCTGCACCTTGTGGGCGGGCTCGTCGCCTGGGGAAGGGCGCTGACTCGGTTCCGGAGCGTGGCTGTCGTGGACGGCGACGCCGACGGCGACATTGCGCAGGAACGCTTGGCGCGTCTGTCGAGAAGCGTGGACCTCTGTGCGCTGTACTGGCATTTCCTGCTGCTTGTGTGGCTCGGCATGATGGCGATGTTCCTCAACACCTGACGCGATTTGCGCGCCTGATCGAGGCGGAGATGGCGGAACCAACCGATAGGGCATTTGCTGGGCAATTGCCGTCGAGCCCGCGAGGGCCTGCAAACCCACGCGTGCTCGACATCGAGGTCGAGGGCATGACGTGCGCGGCCTGCGTTGCCCGGCTCGAAAGGGTTTTGGGCAATGCGCCGGGTGTGGTGGAAGCGCATGTGAATCTCGCCCTGGCGCGCGCCGCGGTGTCGTTGGACGAGAACACGCTCGACGCGGCGCAAATTGCGGAAGTCGTTGCTCGGGCTGGCTTTTCTGCCACCACTGACCAAACCACCTATCCGGTTGAGGGCATGACCTGCGCGGCTTGCGTGGCGCGTGTGGAACGGGCGATTCGAGCCGAACCCGGCGTCGTGGACGCGGAAGTGAACCTAGCCCTCGAGCGCGCCACGGTCACAACGCTTTCCGGCACCGTGACCGGAGAAGCCCTCAGAATGCGAGTCGCGGACGCGGGATATCGACTAGTAGTTGACGCCGGCGACGAAGCGGGCGAGCGGGAACGAGCCGAGCGCGAGTCCCGTCGCATCGACTCGGAACGCCGGGTGGTGGTCGCGGCGGCCTTGATG
>VXPR01000327.1:0-1667 GCA_009839405.1 Gammaproteobacteria bacterium | reverse complement strand
GTGGTTGGCATGGTCTTCCAGGCGTTCGGCATCGAGGAACTGCACCTCATGCCGGCTGGCGAGGTGCTACTTGCCACCCCGATTCAGTTCATCCTGGGCGCGCGCTTCTATCGCGGCGCGTTCAACGCGTTGCGTGGGGGCGGCGCCAACATGGACGTGCTGGTGGCACTTGGCACGTCCGCCGCGTATTTCTATAGCTGGTACCTGCTGATCACGCTCGGCGAGGCCGCCGACGGCCAGCTCTACTTCGAGGCATCGGCCGTCATCATCACGCTGGTGCTGCTCGGCAAGCATTTGGAGAATCGAGCGCGGCGCGCCACCACCAGCGCGATTCGCGAGTTGATGGACCTGCGACCTTCCGTTGCACGGGTGCGGTACCCGGATGGCGCCGAGGTCGATAAACCGCTAAGCCAAGTTGCTCGAGGCGATGTCGTGTTGGTGCGGCCGGGCGAGCGCATAGCTGTCGATGGCGATGTGATTGCCGGCGCCAGCGAAGTGGATGAATCGGTCATCAGCGGCGAGAGCATGCCGGTGCCGAAGGTGCCCGGCGATGAAGTCACCGGCGGAGCCGTTAACGCCCATGGCTATCTCGAAATCCGCGCCACTACCGTCGGCGAAGAAAGCGCCCTCACGCGGATCATCCGACTGGTGGAGGACGCCCAGCGGGGCAAGGCGGCATTGCAGCGGCTGGTGGACCGCATCAGCGGCATCTTCGTTCCCGTGGTGGTGGCGCTGTCCGCCTGCACGTTCCTTGCCTGGCTTTTCACTACGGGCAATGCCGGGGCGGCGCTGGTGGCGGCGGTCTCCGTGCTGGTCATCGCCTGCCCCTGTGCCCTGGGCCTCGCCACACCGACGGCGGTGATGACCGGCACCGGCGCCGCCGCGCGAAGGGGGATCTTGTTTCGAGACATCGACGCACTCGAACGCGTACATGCAGTGGACACCGTGATCTTCGACAAGACCGGCACACTCACCGAAGGCAAGGCGCGGGTGGAGGACATGGCGGTTCTTGGCGAATTGCAGCGCCAAGCGGCCGGCGCCGACACCGAGGCCCAAGAGGAAGAACTGCTGCGGCTTGTTGCCGGCGTGCAGCGCGCCAGCGAGCATCCCTTGGCCGCTGCCATCGGTCGCCTTGCGGAGGAATGTAGCGTGACGCCGGCCCTGGCCACCGACTTCCAAAACGCCGTTGGCCAGGGCGTAGCCGCGCAAGTGGAGGGCCGCACGGTGCGCGTGGGCAACGCGGAGTTCGCGCTGGCCGGAGCTACGGTGCCGTCGACGCCGTTTGACCCAGCCGCCCATACCCTGGTTTGGGCCGCCGACGAATGTGGCCCCCTCGGCGTCTTCGCTATTGCCGATCCGCTGCGTCAGCAGTCGGCGCAGGCCATCGAGCGGCTGAAGGCCATCGGGGTGGAACCTGTGCTGCTTTCCGGCGACGCTGCGGCCATCGTTCGTCGCATCGGCGAGGGCGTGGGCATAGTCGAGGCACACGGCGGAGTGAAGCCTGAGGGCAAGGCACAGGAAGTCGCCGCGCGCCAGCAGCGGGGCGAGTGCGTGGCCATGATCGGCGATGGCGTCAACGACGCGCCGGCGCTTGCTGCCGCGGATGTGGGAGTCGCCATCGGCTCCGGTGCGGATGTGGCGATGGAAACCGCTGGCGTGACCCTGAT
>VXPR01000168.1 GCA_009839405.1 Gammaproteobacteria bacterium | reverse complement strand
GCTGTGCACAAAATGGCACGCCGCCCGCTCCAATCGGCGCACCCGCTAGGGTGGCAAGCGTGGTAAGGTTCGCCTTTCACGTCGAGGCGTGGCGATTCCGTGATCTTCAAGGGCTTGCGCGGACTGTTCTCGCGCGACATGTCAATCGACCTTGGCACGGCCAACACGCTCATCTATGTCAAGGAACAGGGCATTGTCCTGAACGAGCCTTCGGTCGTCGCCATCCGCAACAACGGTGCCCAGAAGCAGGTGGCGGCGGTGGGCATCGAGGCCAAGCGCATGCTGGGTCGAACGCCCGGCAACATCACCGCCATCCGTCCCTTGAAGGACGGCGTGATCGCCGACTTCGTCGTCACCGAAAAGATGCTCAGCTACTTCATCCATCGGGTGCATGACGACGCACTCATCCGCCCCAGTCCGCGCGTGCTCATCTGCGTTCCCTGCAAGTCCACTGAAGTCGAGCGACGCGCGATTCGCGAATCGGCGCAGTGGGCTGGCTCGCGCGAGGTGCGCTTGATCGAGGAACCCATGGCGGCGGCCATCGGCGCCGGGCTGCCGGTACACGAGGCGGTTGGCACGATGGTGGTGGACATCGGCGGCGGCACCACCGAAATCGCCATCATCTCGCTTAACGGCGTGGTGTATTCCGACACGGTAAGGGTCGGTGGCGACCGCTTCGACGACGCCATCATCGCCTACGTGCGCCGCACCCAGGGCAGCCTCATCGGCGAGGCCACGGCGGAGCGGATCAAGCAGGAGATCGGCGTCGCCTATCCCCAGGAAGTGGAGGTGAACGAAGTGGACGTGCGGGGCCGCAACCTCGCCGAGGGCGTGCCGCGCAGCTTCACCCTGAACAGCAACGAGGTGCTCGAAGCCTTGCAGGAGCCCCTCTCCATCATTGTCCAGGCAGTGAAGAATGCCCTCGAGCGGACGCCGCCGGAACTCGCGGCCGACATTTCCGAAACCGGCATCGTGCTCACGGGTGGCGGCGCGCTGCTGAAGGATCTCGACGTGCTGCTGAAGGAAGAAACCGGCCTGCCGGTCATCATCGCCGAAGACCCGCTCACCTGCGTTGCCCGCGGTGGCGGCATGGCGCTCGACATGATGGACCGCAACGCCACCGCCGATCTGCTCTCCACCTAGACTCCAAACGCAGCCCAAGCCGGAGGCGCCCTCGATCCCTCGCTCACCGTTCCGTTAACCATCCCACGCCGGGTGTTGTCATCAAGAGCCTGTTTGTTCGCAGAAGCATTTCCGGCTACGTCTTGGCCGGGCTTTGCGTCGCATCGGGCGCGCTGGTCGCGGTGGATGGCGGCACAGCCACCCTGAAGCCCTTGCGTGGCGCACTGACTAGCGGAGTCTCCCCCCTCTACTACGTTGCCGAGTCCCCTTACCTCCTGGGCGGTCGCATGGATCGGCTGTTCTCCACCCATGCTGGCCTGCGGGCCGACGTCGAACGGCTCGAAACGGAACTCGTCGAGCTCAGGCGAACCGCCGGCCGCTACCGGGGCCTTGTGGCGGAAAACGACCGGCTGCGGGCGTTGCTTGGTTCCACGGAAAGCCTGCCCGAGGGCGTGTTGGTGGCGGAGATCATCGCCATCCTGCCCAATCCCGCCCGGCACGAGGTGGTGATCGACAAGGGGCTCGGCGATTCGGTCAGCACAGGGCAGGCGGTGGTGGACTCCGGCGGATTGTTCGGGCAGGTGGTGCAGTCGGCGGCCAGCACGAGCAGAGTGCTGCTAATCTCTGACACCACCCACGCAGTGCCGGTGCACGTCAATCGCAGCAACCTGCGCTCCATCGCCGCTGGCACCGGCTCGTTCGACCGTCTGATGCTGGAAAGCGTGCCCATTGCGTCCGACATCGTGCCGGGCGACCTTCTCGTGAGCTCCGGTCTCGGTGGACGCTTTCCGTTTGGCCACCCCGTGGGCATCGTGCAGTCGGTGGTACGCGACCCCGGCGACGACTTCGCCCGGGTGGAGGCGATGCCGAGCGCGGCCCTCGACCGTTCCCGCCACGTGCTGGTGGTGCGTGAGGGCGACGCATGAGTCCTCGCCGCGGCGGCTGGCTGATCTTCGCGACTTTGCTTGTCGCCATGCTGGCGAGCGTGGTGCATCTTCCGGCCTCGGTTCCCGACTGGGTCGGCCACCTCCGCCCCGACTGGATCGTCGCCGTGTTGTTCTATTGGAGCTTTGCCGCCTCCGAGCGGACGGGGCTGGTGGAGGCTTGGCTGCTGGGTTTCGTGGTCGATGTCCTCGTTGGCGACCCGCTGGGCCTCAACGGCGCTTGCATGGCCGGAGCCGTCTTCAGCGGCCACGTCCTGCACGAGCGCATTCGTCTCTACTCGGTGCTGCAGCGGGCTGGCGTCGCCTTGGGGGTCCTGCTCTTGGCGGCCCTCGTGCGCGAGGTGGCGCGGGTGCTCGCGCTCGGCACCACGCCGTCGTACTGGTTCCTCGCCGCGCCTGGCGTCACTGCGCTCTTGTTCCCGCTCTTGGCGCTGGCGCTTGCAGCCTTGCGACGACGGTTCCCGGTGCGATGAACACGCACATCGTGCTTGCCTCTGCCTCGGCCCGTCGGCGAGACCTGATGCGGCAGGCGGGAATCGACTTTCGCATCTCGCCGGCGAACATCGACGAAACCCCCCATCCTGGGGAGACCCCCCGCGAACTCGTGCTGCGGCTCGCGCTCGGCAAGGCCCGGGCGGTGGCCGGCGCGGCTGCATGCTCCGTCCAGGACGATCGTCGGGTCGTGGTGGTGGGCGCCGACACCGTGGTTGTGGCGCCGAGTGGCGTTGTCTTTGGCAAGCCGACCGGTCGGGACGACTTCCTTACCATGTTCCGCACCCTCGCTGGGCGGCGCCATCAGGTGCTCACCGGCGTCGCGGTGGTTGCCGGGGAACGTTCCCGAACGGCCTTGGCGGAAGCGCACGTGACATTGCGCGACGTGCCTGAACCCGAGATGGCGGCCTACTGGGCTACCGGCGAGCCGTGTGACAAGGCCGGCGGCTACGGCCTGCAAGGATTGGGCGCGATCTTCGTGCGCGCCATAGACGGCAGCCCGAGCGCCGTCGTCGGGTTGCCGCTCGACGAACTCGAACGGCTGCTCACCGAACTCGGCGTGGAAACTTGGCGTTTCCGCAGCGCTAGGAGGCAGCGCCGTGGAAACGGCGCGGGCTCGAAGCTGGAGTCGTGAGCGCAAGCCAAACCGGAGGCCAGCGGTTGCGAAGCGACTGCCGCGCCCGTCAGTTGCAGGGCCAGGGCGAGTGACCGGGCGGCTCTTGATCGAGGACCGCGGGTGTGACGCGCGGGTCGCGCTCCTGCAAGGGGCCGGCAACGGTCAAGACGGGCTGAGCGAAGCGGTCGTCGAGGTGCAGATCGAGCGAGCCGACGCGCCGAGTCTCGTCGGCAGCATTCGCCGCGGCCGGGTGCGGCGGGTGGTTCCAGGCCTCAAGGCCGCGTTTGTGGAACTGGGGCTCGAAAGGCCTGGCATGCTGCATGTGCGCGAGACCCCAATGGCGGGCCGCGCCATCGCCGATGCGCTGCACGTCGGCGAGTACGTGCTGGTGCAGGTGATCCGCGACCCCGTGCGGGACAAGGGCGCGCGCCTGTCCATGCGGCCGACCCTGCCAGGGCGGCGCTTGGCGCTCCTTCCGGGTCAGGACCGCGTGGCGATTTCACAGCGCATCGGCGACGCCGACGAACAAGGGCGCCTCAGGGCCCTGACGCAAGGGGCACGCGAGTCCCTCGGCACGTCCCACGGCTGCATCATCCGCAGCGCTGCCCTGGGCGCAGGAGGGGACGCTATCGAGGCGGAGCTCGGAGGTCTGCTGTCGCTCTGGGCTGACGTCGAGGAGGCGCGAGGGCGTGTCCGCGTCGGCGAGGTGCTGCATCAAGATCTGCCCCTGCCGCTCCGGGCAGTGCGCGACCTGGCACCGAACGAAGGTGCAGTGACGGTGAACGAACCAAGCACGTTTGGAGAAATCCAACGTTACATGCGCCAACACGCCCCGGAACTGGCCTCCCGCCTTTCCCTGCATGAGGGTCCGCCGCCGCTGTTCGAGTCCGCCGGGGTTGAGCGCGCCATCGATGCGGCGCTCGAACCCCGCGTGGCGCTGCCCTGCGGCGGTCATATCGTCATCGAAGCCACCGAGGCGATGACCACGGTGGACGTCAATTCCGGCGCCTTTGCCGTGGCCGGCGACGACGATGTGGCATGCGTCAATCGCGAGGCGGCCGAGGCCTTGTCGCGGGAGCTGCGACGGCGCAACGTCGGCGGCATCGTCGTCATCGACTTCGTCGAGATGCCGAGCCGCAGGCACCGGCGAGAAGTGCTGGACGCATTGCGTGCGGGCTTGGCAGACGACCCTGCCGCGACTCGCGTCTCGGGCATGTCGCCCTTGGGATTGGTCGAGCTTAGTCGCCGCCGCCGCGGGCCCAGCCTCGCCGAGCAGCTTGAACGGCGTTGTCCGGTCTGTCACGGCAAGGGCCGAAGGCGCGCCGACGCCGCCGTCGGCGGAGCGGCGGCATGAAGTGGACGCTGGCGCCCATTGTCGCCACGGCTATGGCGGTGGCCGTGTTGCTGGCGCTGACGCAGCTTGCCGGCCGCGCCGCCGTGTCCCTGCTGCCGGCCTTCGAACCGGAACTCAACGCCTGGCTCGAAGACGTGGGCGCCGAGGCGCACGGCATCGAAGGGCGATGGCACGGCATCAACCCGGGCTTTTCGGTGCGGCACCTTCGCTTTGCGTCGGGCGAACTCCACGACGTGCGCTTCGAGCTAGACATCCTGGAGAGCCTTTGGCGAAACCGCGTCGTTGCGCGTCACCTTGCGGTGGCGGACGGCACCATCGATTTCGAACGGCACGGGCAGGGCTGGCGCTTGCGGGGAGCCACGCAGCCGCTCGACTTCGACTTTGCCACCCTTGCCGCGTACAGCGACGCAGTCAGGGTGACGTTGCGCCTGCGCATGTTTGAGGCGGGGCAGGTGCAGGAACTCGGGCGGCTCGCCTGGCTCGGCAGCAACTACAACAACCGCCACCTACTGTCGTTGACCCTGACGCCGCCGGATGCCTGCGACAGTTGCGGCCTGCTCGTGGAGGGGGAGGTGAGGAGCGGCGGTGATGGCCACGGGCGCCTGATCGCCTCTCGTTTTGCCACCGATGCACTACCGCTGGCGGGCGGCGCCGAGATCAACGCCATTGGCACCTGGCGTCGGGACGAGGGCTCGGGGCAGGCGCGCCTTCGCCTCGACGTGAACGATGCGCAAACACCCGGCGGGGCCGTTGACCTAGCCGCGCAACTTTCGGCGTGGAGCGTTGCCGGAGGCGAAGGCGAACGCCGGCGGGGCCGCATCGATCAGATCCGCGTGACTATCGGCAATGAGTCGATGGCGCTTGGCGGTGGCTTTGCCATCGATGGAGACGGGATCGACATCTGGAGCCCGGAACTGAACCTTGCCGAGTTGGCGCGCATGGGCGCGCTGGTCCTCGGCCCGCACGCTGCCGCGGCATGGCTGCGAGGACCCGCACCCTCGGGGCGCCTGCGCGCGGTGCGGGCTCGCTTGACCGCCGACGGCAGCCTCGCCTGGATGGCGCAGGTGGAGGACGTTCGCTTGGCGGGCTATCGCGGTGCACCGGCGGTGGTAGGCGCGGACGGCCGCCTGGTCGGCGTGGTGGAAGAGGGTGCGGCGCGTGTCGGGGTGCGAGCGCACGATGGCCTCGAAATCGGCTTCACGGACCATTTCGCCGAATCCTGGCGGCTGCAGCGTGCGGTGGGCGAACTCACCTTTTGGGTGGGGGACGGCCACCTGCGTTTGCGCGGATCGGGCGTCGAAGTCGCCACCGCCGATGTGCAGGCTCGGGGTGGCTTCGCCCTTGCCCACGATGGCGGCGAGGGCGAGACACGGGTGCTGATTGAAGGAGGCATCGATCGCGCCGAAGTGGCATCGGCCTTCTCCTACATCCCACGCACGCTGCCGGCGGCGACACGCAACTGGCTACGGAGCGCTGTCGGCGGCGGCGTGCTGCGCAATGGCCGGTTGCTGTGGCACAGCCGCGCCCGACCGGTTCACGGCTTGCTCTCGCGTCGGTTTGAACTTGGGGCGAGCGTGCAGGACGCGACCGTGGCGTATGACCCGGAATGGCCCGAAGCGCGGGACTTCGATGGTCGCGTCGCCATCACGCCGGGCGGAGTCGCGGTGCAGGGCGATGCGACGGTGTTCGATGCGCGGCTCGAGTCGGCGGATGTACGCGTGCCACCGTCGGGCAACCTCGTCCGGGTTCGCTTCGCCGCCGAGCACGACGCCGGCCAACTACTCGCGTTCCTGCGCGCCATGCCGGAACAGCACCGCCCGGACTTCCTGCACGACGAGTGGAGCGCGACCGGCAACGTCGCCGTGACGGCCTCGCTCGCCATCCCGCTCGGCCAGCAGGTGCGAGACTCCTCGCCGATCGAACAGGCCCTCGACATCGAGCTGGACCTCATGCGTACGGACATCAACCTCGCCAACCTTGGCCTTGCCTTCGATGACATGGTCGGACAGGTCGCGCTGCGTCTGCCCGATGTTGCCCGCGCCGACGGCCTTGCGGGAGAGCTGTTCGGCAAGCCGGTGACGATGGTCGTCGCCAGCGAGACCCAAGGCGATGGGGGCGACCACGCCATCCGCTTCGACGTGCGCGGCGTTGCCAGCGTTCGAGATGCGGCGGCACTGCTCGAGGTCGAGCCGCCGCCGGTCGCGGCGGGCGAGGCCGGCTTTCATGCCACGTTCACCGCCTTCCCCGAGGCCGGCAGGGCGCCTGAACTGACGGTGCACAGCGACCTCCAGGGCGTTGCGCTGGACTTGCCGGCGCCCCTTGGCAAGCCAGCGGAGACGGCACGGGAACTGCACTTGACTGCACAACTGCTCGACGGCTACCGCGCCGTCAACTTGCGCTATGCGAATGACCCCGGGGCGCGCGAATCGACCGGTGAGGCAGCATCCACGGCAACGGCCGGCGGCGACGAGCTTGCCCTTTCTGGCTGGCTGCATGTCGTAGACGACGGACTGCAGCGGGGCGCACTGGGCATAGGCACTCCGGCACCCATTGCGGACGCCACCGCCGACCGCGTCATCATTCGAGGCTCGCTCGGGGCCGTGCCCTTCGCGGCGGAGGCGATTGCCGCGCTGCCAGACTGGGAGGCAAGGGAATTGCGCCTTGCGCGCCTGGACCTCGGCCAGTTCGCGCTCGACGACGTGGTGGTTTCCGGCCAAACCATCGGCAGCGAGTCGACGTTCGCGCTGCAGTCGCATGAGGCAAAGGGGACCTTTGCCCGCACCGGCGATGCCCCCTGGCAAGTGAACCTGGCATCGATTCACCTGCCGGCCGGCGAAGAGGAGGACGAATCCGACCCGCTCACCGTGGCCGTCATGGACGACCTGCCAGATGCCGACGTAAACATCCAAAGCGTCCACGTCGGAAAGGACGACTACGGCAGTTGGCGCTTCAACCTGCGCAGGAACGCCGAGGGTGTTGCGCTGGTGGACCTCTCGGCCGAGGTGCGGGGCCTCGAGGTGGAGGTGACGGAGCCGCTGCATTGGTCGCGGGCGAGCAACACGACGGAGTTCGTCGGGGTCGTTCGTGCCGGCAACGTCGCCGAGGTGCTGCCGCAGTGGGACTTCGCGCCGAGCGTGGAGAGCGAGTCGTTTGCCATGCAGGGGCGGCTGTCGTGGCCCGGCTCGCCGCTCATGTTCAATCTCGCCCACCTTTCCGGAGCCGCCAGCCTCGATCTCGACAGCGGCCGCTTCGTGGATGTCGACACCGGTTCCGGTGCCACGCGCATCATGAGCCTGGTCAACTTCTGGACCATTGCCAAGCGCCTCAACCTCGACTTCTCCGACGTCTTCGGCGAGGGCATCGGCTTCGACGAGGTGCGTATGCAGCTCGCCCTCGACGACGGACTGGTCCGCTTCGAGGAGCCGGCGAGCATTGCCGGCACGGGTTCAAGCTTCCGCATCAACGGCACGGTCGATCTCGACACCGGCGAACTCGACAACGAGATGATCGTCACGCTCCCCCTGCACCAGAGCCTGCCTTGGTACGCGGCCTTCATCGCCCTCGCGAACCCAGCCGGTGCGGTGGGCGTGCTGGTTGGCGGCCAGCTCCTGCGCGAGCCGCTCAGCCGTCTCACGAGCGGCAAGTACCGCATTGGCGGCACCTACGACGAGCCGGAAGTGGACTTCGTCTCCATATTCGCCGAGGACATCGAAGGCACCGCAGCGCCCGAAGCCGTCGAGGAACCGATGTCTGCACCCGCCGATGCTGCTTTAATGGAAACCTCAGCCCGCTAGGAGCTTGCGCCGCAGAAAGCCACGCAAGTGGCATTCTGCGACGCGAGGTCATAGGGAGGTGGGGGCTGGGGCCAGACGCCGAGCGTAGCGAGGGGT
>VXPR01000464.1 GCA_009839405.1 Gammaproteobacteria bacterium | reverse complement strand
TCCGCGTTCCTCGGTTCATCCAACACGGCGTTCCTCGCCGTTTCTCGGAGGGGGGTGTCGGGGTGTGTAGAGGCGATAGTCCGGGCGCTAGGGCGTGTCTACGTAGGGTCGAGGCTTGCCCTCGCCCGCGCCTGCATCGAGGGCTCCGGTTCAACCAACACGGACGACCACAAGGGTCGCCCCTACGGGGGTCTAGGGCGCCGCAGTCGTGCTCCGCGTCACTCCTGTATCGTTCGCAACTCGGCCACGCGGGGAGTCCCATGAAAGTCCGAAGCATCGAGACGCGCCACTGTGATTCTGGATGGCGCAACTACCATTTCGTCAAGCTCACCACCGAGGACGGCGTGGTGGGCTGGTCGGAATACGACGAGCATCAAGGCGCTATCGGCGTCACAACGGTGGTAGAGAAGCTGACGCCGATGGTGCTCGGCGAGCGGGTTCATGACGTCGAACGGGTGTTCGCGCGGCTGCATGGGCGGGCGCGGCAGTCCATGAGCGGTGTCATGGCGATGGGCATCGGCGCCATCGAGAACGCCCTGCTCGACGCCAAGGCGAAGACGCTGGGCGTGCCGTGCTACGACCTCCTGGGCGGCAAGGTGCGCGATGCGGTGCGGGTGTATTGGTCGCATTGCGGCACCTGGCGGATCGCCCGGGGCGACTTCTATCCGCCGCCGATAAAGACACTGGACGATGTGCGCGCACTGGGGCAGGAGGTGCGCGAGAAGGGCTTCACGGGACTCAAGACCAACATCTTCGACTTCAGCGAGGTCGAGAGCGGCGGCCGGGTGAAGGGCTGGGCGCCGGGCTTCGGCTCCCCCTACGCGCCCGAGCGCAACGCCGAGAAGCACATGATCCGCGAGCTCAGGCGGCACCTCGAAGCGTTCCGGGAGGGTGCCGGGGAGGACATGGACATCCTCCTGGACCTCAACTACAACGCCAACTCCGAGGGCTATCGGCGCATCCTGCGGGAGCTTCGAGACTTCGACTTCTTCTGGGTGGAGATCGACACCGAATACCCGGAAGCGTTGGCCGACGTGCGCGCCGTGAGCCCGCACACGATCGCCTCGTGCGAGTCCTTGCTGACGCTGCCGGCGTTCTTGCCGTACTTCCGCCTGCGGGCGATGGACGTGGCCATCATCGACGTGGTGTGGAACGGCGCGTGGCAGTCGATGAAGATCGCCGCCACCGCTGCAGCGCATCAGGTCAACGTGGCGCCGCACAACTACTACGGCCACCTCTCCACCATGATCAGTGCCCATTTCAGCGCCGCAACGCCGAACCTGCGCATCATGGAGACCGACATCGACCGGGTGCCGAGGGACGCGGAGCTGTTTACCGTCGCGCCGGACATCCGGGACAGCCATTTGCACATGCCGGACACGCCGGGGTGGGGCACGGAGCCCAATGAGGAGGCGGTGGCGAAGTATCCGGCGCGTTGATGCTGACGGGCCTTCGGAGGGAAGGCATCCTGCCTTTCCTAGCGTGCCGCCAGGCACGCTAATCATGCATTTTCCAGAAGGAAAAGCGCCTTTCGGCGCTAGGGGCGCGCCCTTCGGGCGCGTTAGCAGAATGCCTTCCCTCCGAAGGCCCGTGGATACTGAGCAGGGGACAAAGTTGCGGCACACTCCCACCCTTGTACTGGTCGGAATCTTGCTCGTTGGCTGCCAAGTGCCGGCGCCGCCGCCGGTGATGGAGGCGATTCCTGAAGTCACGACGCGGCCCGTACCGGAGCCGGAGCCACACGAGCCGAGCCAGCGGCCACTTGAAGCGGACGTTGAGGAAGAGCCCAAATCCACCGTCTCCCTAGCCCTGCTTGACACCGCAGGCCAGCTTGCCGCAACCGGCCGCACCGACGAGGCCGTGGAAACGCTGGAGCGCGCCATCCGCATCGAGCCCCGCCGCGGTGACCTCTGGCTGCGCCTGGCACGACTGCAATTCAACGCCGGACAGTTCACCCAAGCCGAACAGAACGCTCGCAAGGGGCTGCTTTTCCTCACCCCCGGTGGCGAAGAGGCACGCGATGCTTGGCTCCTGATCGCCGCCGCCCGAGAAGCCCTCGGCCACATCGACGAAGCCCGCAGCATCCGCGAACGCTGGGGCGTGTTCCGCGGCTAGCGAAAGGGCTTTTCCGAGCGCTGGGCGCGCGACGCCTGGAAGCACCGCCCTCGCCACGTTCTGGCTGCATTTGGTGGCCAATGCGGCTATGGTGCGACGGCGCGAGAGGGGAGCGTGCGGGGACATGGGCGAGGCTCGATTCGGGGCGAAGGGGTAAGGGCCGCGTGGGGCTCAGGGCGTTTATCCGTCGTTCCATCGAGGGCATTCGGGTCGAGTCGGAGCGGCTGAGGGAGATCGATCCGTCGCGCATCCACTTCCTCGACGTGGTCGGGGTGCTCGTTCGCATCTGGCCGTATCTGAAGCCCATGTTCGGGCACAGCCTCACCTACATTGCGCTCGCCATCTTCGCCACCGGCATTGGCGTCTTCTTCGCCGCCGTCAACTTTGGGCTGATGTACAACAACATCATCCTGAACGAGCCGATGGCGCCCCTGGCCGCCTCGCTCCTGTTCCTCGATCCGGCCGAGTGGGTGGAGGTGGAGGCGCTCACCAAGGCGCAGCAGTATCAGGTGATCTTTGGCGTCCTGATCCTCGCCACCGTGTCCACCTCCCTCGGCGAGTTGATCGGCCACGCCATCCACTACTACCGCGTGTGGATCCTCCAGGGCATCAACCAGAACCTGCGCCTGCACCTGATGGGGCAGTTCCAGTCGCTGTCGCTGAAGTTCCATGCCGACTCGCGCACCGGCGATTCCATCTACCGCCTGTTCCAGGACAGCGCCATGGTGACGCAGATCCTGCAAGTGATCATGGACACCTTCATGGCTGGCGTGCGCTTCTTCATGGGCCTCGCCGTCGTGACCGCGTTCAGCCCGATGCTGGGCCTCGTGCTCCTCTGCTCATGGTTTCCGCTTTTGTGGCTCGGCAAGCGCATGTCGGCGCCGCTCAGGGCCGGCTTCAAGGTGGCGCGAGAGCGCAACGCGGCGCTCACCTCCACCATTCAGGAATCCATCGAGGGCATCCGCACCATCAAGGTGAATGGCCTCGAAGGCGAGCGCCAGCGCATGTTCGATGTCGATTCGGTGGGTGCCTTCGCCGCCGCCCACGATGCCCGGGTGCGGCTGATGCTGTTCGGCTTCTTCGTCTTCCTGTTCGGCGTCGCCCCGCTCGCCTTCATTGAGCTGCGGGCGGCGCTCTTTGCCTATGACGGTGCCGAGACCTTCCTGCGCGACTTCCTGCTGGCGTTCGGCTTTGGGCTCTGGAATCTCGGCGGCCAGGATCAGGCGCGCTCCAACGCCAAGCAGTCGATGGCCGCCACGGACGGTCTCGTGAAGCTCTGGGGTCGCTTGCAGGATGTGGCCATTGGCCTTGGCCGGGTGTACCAAATCCTCGACCTGACGCCCGATGTCCACAACCGGCCAGACGCCCGCGCCCTGGCGCCGGTGCAAGACAGCATTCGCTTCGACGAGGTGCGGTTCAGCTATCCGGGCCGCGAGGTGTTCACCGACATCTCGTTTGAGGCAAGAGTGGGCGAAGTCACCGCCATTCTCGGCCCCACCGGCACCGGCAAGACAACGCTCATGCTCCTGCTGCTCAGAATGCTGGAGTTCCAAGGCGGCCGCATCAGTCTCGACGGCGAGGACATCCGCGACTTCACCTTCGAGTCCGTGCGCAGCAACATTGCGCTCGCAACCCAGGAGAACATCCTGTTCTCGAAGTCGCTCCTCGAGAACATCCGCTACGCCCGTCCGGACGCCAGCGACGAAGAAGTGCGCGCCGCAGCCCGGGTCGCTTGCGTGGACGAATACGTCGACCGCCTCGCCGACGGCTACGACACCTTCCTGGGCGAACGCGCATCCAAGCTCTCCACCGGCCAGCGCCAGCGGCTGGTGATTGCCCGCGCCGTGCTCAAGGACACGCCCATCCTGATTCTCGACGAACCCACGGCGTCCCTCGACGCCGTGCACGAACTCAGGATCATGAATCGCATCAAGGAGTGGGCAGAGCAGCGGACCGTGTTCCTCATCACCCATCGCCTGTCCACCGTGCGGCAGGCGGATCGGATCGTCTTTCTGGGTGATGGGGTGGTCGCCGACACCGGCAGCCACGACGAGCTGATGGCGCGCCCCACCGCCTATCGCGACTTCGTGAACGCCGAAATCGAGTCGGTCGGCACGGCCGCGGGAGGCTGACGGTGGCAGAAGCGGCAATCCCGCAACAGGCCCCGGCGCAGGCGGCCGACACCATCACGAGCGGCGAGGCGCTCCGCATCATCGGCCGCGCGATGCGCTACACGTTTGTGTTCCGCTTCGACCTCGCGGTGAAGGCGGCGGCGCAGATGACGAGCATCTTCTGGATTCTTGTGCTGCCCTGGCCCGCCAAGGTGGTGATCGACTACATCGTCCTGCGGGATACGGACCCCAGTGCCACAGTCGAGAGCATCCCGCCGTTCTTCTTCAAGCCCTTGCTGGCCATGGTGGAACCCCTTTCCGCCTACCAAACCGTGTTCTTCATGGGCGCCCTGTTCCTGCTCATGGTGGTGCTCGCGGGTGCCTACGGCACGGATGGCGCCCAGCGCAGCAACACCGAGACCGAACTGGCGCAGGGACAAGACACCGCCACCAAGTCGGAGAACGACGCCAACAACATGCACTCCCTTGTCGGCGGCCTCTTTGGCCTGTTCGAGGCGCTCTGGCACATCCGCATCACTCATCGCCTCAACCATCGGCTGCGCAGCGAACTGTTCGGTCGCTTCAACGCCCACCGGGTCACCGACTTCAACGACCGCTCCATTGGCGATGTGGTCTATCGGGGCATGTACGACACGCCGTCGATTTCCAACATCATCTTCAATCTGTGGGTGGGGCCAGCCACTTCGGCGGTCAATCTCGCCACCACCATCCTCATGATGTTCCTCGTGTTTCGGAACATCCCCGTGGTGGTGTGGTGCGCCTTGGCGGTAGCGCCGACGTCGTTCCTTGGGGTGCTTTACTTCGCCCGCCTGATGCGTCGCCAAGGCACGCTGGCGCGCGAAGCCGGGTCGGTCACCACCGCCACCATCGAGGAGGAGATGGCCAACGTGATGGCGGTGCAGGGCATGGGCAGCGACAAGGAAGACCGCGCCCGCTTCGCCGCCGCCAGCGCCGACTCCTTCAAGCGGTTTCGCGGCGTGGTGCTCGTGAACGTGCTGAGTGCTTTCACCACCACCGTCATCACCACCTGCATGGTTTTCCTCGTGTTCTTCTTCCTCGCGCCGGAGTTCATCGAAGGGCGGCTGGCGCCGGGTGACTGGTGGGTGATCTGGGGCTACTTCGGCGCCATCGCTGCATCTTCGGTCTATCTCGGCCGGCTCTGGTTCAGCCTCCAAGAGAACGTCACCGGCATGAGGCGAGTGTTCGCCATTCTCGACGCGCCGGTGGAGGCGCTTGCAGGCGACCGCGCGCGGCAGGAGTTCGATGACACCTTTGCCCTTACCGAGGGCGTGCGCCTAGAAGCGGTGGACTACGACTACCCGGACGGCACCCGCGCCCTGACCGGGATCGACTTCGAGGGCCGCATCGGCCAGATGGTGGCACTGGCGGGGCCGACGGGAGCTGGCAAGTCCACCCTCGCCTACCTGATCCCGGCGCTGCTGACGCCCACTTCGGGGCGCTACTACCTCGATGGCCGGCAACTGACGCAGTTCGATCTCGCCGCCGTGCGCCGGCAGGTGGCGTTCGTGTTCCAGGAAACCAGCATCTTCAACGACACCATCGAGGGCAACATCCGCATGGGGCGGCGAGGGGCTACGGACGAGGAAGTGCGCGAGGCGGCCCGCATCGCTGGCGTCGCGGACTTCATCGACGGTCTCGACGAAGGCTATGACACACATCTTGGGCGCGCCGGCGCCAAGCTCTCCGTGGGCCAGAAGCAGCGCATCGCCATCGCTCGGGCACTGGTCTCGAACAAGCCCATCCTGATCCTCGACGAGCCCACCGCGGCGCTGGACCCACAAACCGAGAACCGCCTGATGGCGAATCTGCGCGAGGCGCGCGAAGGCCGGCTTGTGATCGTGATTGCCCACCGCCTTTCCACCATCCGCTCGGCTGATCACATCTACTTCCTGGAGGACGGCGAAGTCGTGGAATCCGGAACCCATGCTGACCTCGTCGCTACCGGCGGCACCTATGCAACCTTCGTCGAACTCCAGTCCGGGAGAACCGCATGAGCGAGCCGCTTGCCACACCAGCGACGCCCGAACCACCCCGCGAGCCGGCCGGCATGAAGATCGTCGGCGCCGGCGTCATCGCCTCCTGCATCACCTTGAGCATCCTGTTCGGCTGGGGCGTGTACCTCCAGTTCACCGAACCCTGCGACTGCAGTTGCCCGGTGGCGCAAACGGAGGATTGAGGGCGCGCCCCTAGGCACCGCAAGGCGCGTCCGTGCACAGGCGCACCAGACTGTCCCCACGAAAACAACATGCGCGCCTGTCGGCGCGTGCGAGGGCAGGATGCCCTCGCCCCCAGGGCCCTCGCACCAAAAACCGCTAGGACGACGCGGCCAAGTGGTGGGACGCGATAGCATGGCGGTTCGATGAGGGGGACAAGCATGAAGTTTCGGGAGATTCCGGACCTCAAGAGCGCCGACTTGCCGCTGCGCGAGAAGAGCTTCTGGAGGATGACGGGGCCCGGGGCCGTGATGATCGGCATGGCCATCGGCTCCGGCGAACTCATCCTCTGGCCCTGGATCACCGCCCGGTTCGGGCCGGACATGATGTGGGCCGCGGCGCTCGGCGTCTTCCTGCAAATGTGGATCAACATCGAGATCGGGCGCTGGGCAGTGGCGACCGGGGAAAGCGCCTTCACCGGATTTGCCCGGCTCTCTCGCTTTTGGCCCGTCTTCTTCCTCAGCCTCATGTTCATTGGCGTCTTCCTGCCGGGATGGGGGCGCGCCGCCGGAGTCGCCATCAAGAACCTCTTTTTCGGCGAGAACGGACCCGGCCCCGATTGGTTCTGGACCGCAGTGGTGGCCCTCATTGCGCTGGCCATCGTGTTCGGCCCGAGGCGCATCTATGCCTCGGTGGAGCGCTCCATCGTCTTCATGGTTCTGGTGATCGTGATTGGCCTGTTGGTGGTGGCCTTCAGCGTCGGCACGCTGGCGGACGTCGGCGACATGGTTGGCGGCATCCTCAACTTCGGCCACATCGAGCTCGACGAGGAGTTCACCTTCAACCGCTTCTTCGGCGCCTTCGTCTTCGCCGGTGCCGGGGGCTTAGGCAACCTCTTCTATGCCTATTATCTGCGCGACAAGAACATCGGCATGGGCGGTCGCATACCCGTGCTCATCAACCCCTTGCGGGAGGCGCAGCGTGGCGACAGCGAGATCGGCTATCGCTTTCCCGCCACCGCCGAGAACCTGCGCCGCTTCCGCGACTGGCATCGCTTCGTGGTGCTCGACAGCGCCATCTTCTTCTGGATCGCCAACACCTTCACCATGTTCCTGTTCATGTTCGGCGCACTCGTGGTGCTGTATCCGCAAGGCATCGTGCCAGCGGAAGGGCAACTGGTGTGGGACCTCGCGCTGATCCTCGAAGGCACCATGGGCACGGGCGGACGCTATCTGTTCCTGGTCATTGGCATCGCCGCGCTCTTCTCAAGCGTGCTTGCCGGTCTCGACGGCGGCACCCGGCAGTGGGTGGACCTCCTGCACACCAATTTCAACGCCATGCACCGCTTCGCCGCCAATCGCCTCTACTTCGGCCTTGCGGTGGGGCTCAGCGCCCTCGGCGTGCTCGCCACCTGGTTCTTCGAGACCTTCGAGGTGACGGCACTCGACTTCTTCTTTATCAGCGCCATGCTCGGCGGCTTCGCGATGGCCGCCTACGTGCCGATGGTGCTCTACATCAACCTGCGGCACCTGCCGGAAGGCGCCAGGCCCGGCCCGGTGAACATCGTCATGGTATCCATCGGCGCCGCCACCTATATCAGCTTCGCGGTCTATACGGTGGGTTCCAAGCTGCTCGAGATTCTGGCGTAGCGCATTCCTTCGACACCGGCGCGTCTATTGGCGCGTCATCTTCCGGGCGCGGGGGCTATTGGCCCCCTTCCGCCATCGCTGTGCGGATGCTGTTGAGTGTATCGATGGCTTCCTTGCGGAACCCCGCCCCCGCCTTCACCTCGTCGCCAAGCTCCAGATGCAGGTCCGTCTCCGCCTCGTACGCTGGCCATTCCGGCAGTCCATCAGCGTTCGGATTGCCGGTGGTGGCGAACTGTACCCAATAGCGGGTCATGGCGTCGGCCAGCGCCTGGTCCACCTCCTGCTCCGCCGCCGGCGGCCTTAGGTTATCGAACGCATACACGATCTCCGCAGCATGGGCCGCCCCCATCATCGGCATCGCGGTGGAGCGACGGCTGAAGTGATAGCGAAAGGCCGGCGATGACACCTGCGCCCAGGCAGCCAGCATGTTGCGCGTCGCCTGGGCGAACCAGGTGTCGGCGATGATCTGGTGCTTCACCTTAAAGAGCGCACCATCGTCGGCTGCGGGAT
>VXPR01000001.1 GCA_009839405.1 Gammaproteobacteria bacterium | reverse complement strand
AAGCGAAATGTCGCCGAAGGCATCGGCCAACGCATCGAAGTCGCTCACCCACCAGGCAGCGAACTTCTCGACGGCGAGCGAGGGCGACGGGATGCGGCCGGATTCCGTGGCGAGCGTGAAGATGAGCTGGGCGGCACGGGTCTGGAAGGCTTCCCGGTCCTCGTCGCTGTCGATCGCCGTTCGGACTTCCGCCAAGAGCGCCTCGCGCTCGTTGCTTGCATCGGCCGGGGAGGAAACCGAACGCCTGGCGATCACGTCGAGCGCCTCGGTCAGGTCTTCGGCGATGATGTGGCGACGGGTTGCGTCGTGGACCCAGCCGGATTGGTCGAGCACGGCGTACGTGTCCACGGAGCGAATGCTGGCGAAGAAGCCCCCCACCGCGGCGGTGACGACCAGCAGCACCGGCACGCTCAAGGCGCCGATCCAGAACGCCTTGGTGCGGGCGTTCTCGAGGAACTCGCGCCTCGCGACGAGGCCCACGCTGCGGGGACTCACGCCGCCTCTCCTTCACCATCGACCATAGGCTCGTCGCCTTGGTCTCGAACCGCACGCACGAACACTTCGTGCAGCGAAGTCGTGGTGGTGTCGAAGCGACGCACCGTGACGCGCTTAAGCAGTTCCTGCAGGATGGCCTGAGGATCTGCGTCCGCCGACAGCGACAGCTCGGCGACGTTGCCGGCATCGTTGACGCGCCCGACGCCCGGCAGCCCGCCGAAGTCGGCGCCCGAACCGTCGTATTCCACCGTCAGTGTGTCGCCGCTGCCGGTCAACTCCGCCAAAGTGCCGTCGAGTACCACGCGACCGCGGTTGATGAGCGCCAGCGCGTCGCAGATCTGTTCCGCCTGCTCCATGATGTGGGTGCAGAGGATCACCGTCCTTCCCCGCGCCTTTAGCGCCAGCATCGCGTCCCGCACCATCTCCACGTTGATCGGATCGAGCCCGGAGAATGGCTCGTCGAGCACCACCAGTTCCGGGTCGTGAACCAGCGTGGCCGCGATCTGCACCTTCTGTCCCATGCCCTTGGAGAGTGAGTCGCACTTGTCGCGCCAGCGAGACTCGAGATCGAACTCGGCGAGGAGCTTGCGCGCCGCGTCGGTGGCGTCCCGGCGCGACATGCCCTTGAGTTCGCCGAACCAGGCCACGAGCTCGCCCACCTGCATCTTCTTGTAGAGGCCCTTCTCTTCGGGGAGGTAGCCGAGGCGGGACTTGATGCGGCGCGGGTCGTTCTCGCCGAGCACGTTGATGGTGCCCGCGTCCGCCGCGAGGATGCCCATCAGGATGCGGATGGTGGTGGTCTTGCCGGCGCCGTTAGGGCCGATGATGCCGAAGATGGTGCCTTGGGGAACGGCGAGGGAGAGCTCTTCAACGGCCTGCACGTCGCCGAAGCTGCGCGACAAGCCTTGCACGGATGCCGCCGTGGCGATGGCGTTGGCCACGCTCAGGACTCGCCCTCCTGCCTTGCGGTAAAGGCCGCCTGCTGTTCGGCGCTGGCCTGGCCTTGGAACTTCGCCTTCCATTCCGAGTAGGGCATGCCGTACACGCGCTCGCGGGCGGATTCGTAGTCCACGGCCTCGCCGCGTTCCTCCGCCGCTGCCACGTACCACTTCGACAGGCAGTTGCGACAGAAGCCGGCAAGGTTCATCAGATCAATGTTCTGCACATCCCGGTTTTCGTCGAGATGCTGCACCAGACGGCGAAACACCGCCGCCTCGATGGCTTCGCTCGATTCGCTCATGGCGTGGCAAGGCTCCGAAAAATCCACATGCAACGCATCGTAAAGGAAGCTCGTGGCGTGGCCAACCGGAGCCGATGTTGACAGGGCCGTGGGGCGATTCGAGAATCGCACTCACTCTCCCAAGGTCGCCGCGTTCCATGACGATTGACACGCCTGAAACCGGGGGCCTCTGCATCGTCGCCACCGACGGCTGCACCATTGCCGAAGCCGATGCTCTGCAAGGGCTTTGGACGCAGGACCAGTACCTCGCGATCTCAGAGGTGACCAATCACCTGATCGAGTTCACGGATGGCTGCATCGAAGTCCTGCCCATGCCGACAAAGCGCCACCAGGCAATCTCTCTTCACCTCTTGCTCGCCCTCCTTGAGGTCGTGCGCCCCATGGGTGGGGCCGTTTTCTACTCCCCATTGCGCCTTCAGGTGCGCGAAGGGAAGTTCCGCGAGCCCGACCTGCTGCTCGTCCGCGACGCGGCAGACCCGCGCGCGCAGAACGCCTACTGGCTCGGCGCCGACCTCGTGATGGAGATCGTCAGCTCCGACAATCCAAGACGCGACATCCACGTCAAGCGCGCGGACTACGCGGAGGCGGGCATTCCCGAGTACTGGATCGTGAATCCGCTTGACGAGACCATCACCGTGCTTGCCTTGGATGGCGACGCATACGCGGAGCATGGCGTGTTCGAGCGTGGCGATCACGCGCCAAGCGCAACGCTCGAGGGGTTCGGTGTCGCTGTAACCGAGGTTTTCGACGCCGGCTAGGAGCCCGCGCCGTTTTCTACGGCGCATCCTCCTAGCCCGAACGAGTGCCTCTGCACCCCGCGGCCTCGCGTCGCCAACAACGGTCGTGGCGCGTACCTTCCTGTCACTCCCCCCTCGAGGGGGAGTCGAGAAAAGCGTCCCCGCTTTTCTCGGAGGGGGGCCGCCGACCCAACACCCGTATACCCCACAGTCTCTGACGAAGCCCTCCTGCCACTCCCCTTGCACGCCAGCACCGTTTTCTACGGCGCCTACCTCCCAGCACGCTCTACGAGCGCGTGGGTTCGCTGCGCGCACTGCTGGCTTTGGCCCAAGCAGGCAATTCCGGCGCGAACCTGCGACCATCGCGCACTCTCAAGCGCGACTGAACCAAGCCATGCTCGAATACCTCGCGAGTCCCGAGATTTGGATGGCGTTCGCTACCTTGGCGACGCTGGAGATCGTCCTTGGGATCGACAACATCATCTTCATCGGCATCATCTGCAGCCACTTGCCGGAGCATCAGCGGGCACGGGCGAGGTTTCTGGGGCTGGGGCTGGCGATGGGCCTGCGCATTCTGCTGTTGCTCTCGCTGTCGTGGATCATGGGGCTCACGGCAGACCTTTTCACGGTGTTTGACAACGGCATTTCCGGGCGCGACCTGATCCTGCTCTTCGGCGGTGCGTTCCTGATCGCCAAGGCAACGCGGGAGGTGCACAACTCGCTGGAAGTGGACGAGAGCGAGCACCACGGAGTTCGGCTTGCCGGGGGCTTCGGCATGGTGCTGGCGCAGATCGGCGTGATTGACCTTGTGTTTTCGCTCGACTCGGTCATCACGGCAGTGGGACTCGTGGACGAGGTGCCGGTGATGATCGCTGCCATCGTCACCGCCGTGCTGGTGATGATGGTGGCGGTGGGGCCGGTGAGCCGATTCATCGAAGAGAACCCCAGCATCAAGATGCTGGCACTGTCGTTTCTCATCCTGATCGGCCTCGCGCTGGTGGCGGAGGGATGGGACTTGCACGTGCCGAAGGGCTACATCTACGTGGCGATGGCCTTCTCCTTCTCCGTGCAACTCCTCAACATCGCCGCCAGCCGGCGCCGGTCGCTGAAACTGCGCAAGGCCCAACTCGGCGACCTGGTGCTAGGCGGCGGCGACCGCCGCACCGCCCGCCGAGCGCCCTGATCGCCGGCGCTTAGGCCCGGTGAAGGCGCCATACCAGCACAAGGGGCAAGCGGGCGGCGTGCGTGCCCTACTGATGCGCCGCGAAGGTGGCCTCGAGTTCGCGTTGCGCGGCGTAGAGATCGGGCAGCACCCGGATGCCCAGGCGTTGCAGCAAGGCTTCGTCAGGGGGGACGAGGTCGGGGATCTGGACCACGTTCATCCCCGCTGCCGCCGCTGACCGTACACCGTTGGTGGAGTCCTCGAACGCCCAGCAGCCCTCGGGTTGTATGCCAAGCCCTGCCGCCGCTCGCTGGAAGGGTTCGGGGTGTGGCTTGGGGTTCGTGACCTTGTCGCCGGTGATGCGCAAGGCGAAATGACGCAGGAGCCCCACCCGATCGAGCCGTTCGCCCGCGCCCGGGTCGCTCGATGACGTGACGAGGGCGCAAGGCAATCCGAGCCCTGCGGCCGCTTCGAGGATGCTTGCGGCTCCTGGCTTCACGGGCAGGCCCTTCGCCTCACGTTGGCGGAACCGTTCGTACCACGCCTCTGCCACGGCGTCCATCGGGAAGCCGTCGCCGTGCCCCTCCACGAGGATGCGGCGGGTGTTGGGGCTGGCGGTGCCGATGGTGCGCAGGTAACAGTCGATATTGGGGGTGACGCCGACGGTTTGACAGGCGGCTATGAACCCCTCGCGAACGATCCGCTCGGTGTCGAGGAGCAAGCCGTCCATGTCGAAGACGAGCGCTTGGGGCCGCGGGAACTCGGTGCTCACTGCCGAACTCGTCCTTTAGTCGCCGACGAGGTTGTTGAGCACGTATTGCAGGATGCCGCCGCTCCTGAAGTACTCGATCTCGCTCTCGGTGTCGATCCGCGAGCGCACGGACGTGGTCGTAGTGGTGCCGTCCGGGCGATGGATGCTCAAGGCCAGCGCTTGCCCGGCGGCGATCTTTGTCTCGCCGTCTGGGAACGAGATGTCCACCGTCTCGTCGCCGGTGAGGCCGAGGCTAGCCCGCGATTCTCCCGGCGCGAATTCGAGTGGCAGCACGCCCATGCCGATCAGATTGCCGCGGTGGATGCGCTCGAAGCTCTCCGCCACCACCGCCTTCACGCCGAGGAGGCGAGTGCCCTTGGCGGCCCAGTCGCGGCTCGATCCGGTGCCGTATTCCTTGCCGGCAACGACGAGAAGAGGCGTGTTTGTGCCTTGATAGCGCATCGCCGCGTCGTAGATCGACAGTTCGTCGCCGGTGGGAATGTGCCGCGTGTAGCCGCCCTCGCGATCCGGCGTCATGGCGTTCTGGATGCGGATGTTGGCAAAGGTGCCGCGCATCATCACTTCGTGGTTGCCGCGGCGGGAGCCATACGAGTTGAAGTCCACGACATCGACGCCGTACTGCTGCAGGTACTCGCCGGCGGGGCTGGCCGGCTGGATTGCGCCGGCAGGGGAGATGTGGTCCGTGGTCACGGAGTCGCCGAGCAGCGCGAGGATGCGGGCGCCCGTGATCGCCACACTTTGATCCAGGCTGCCGCCCACGGAGAAGAACGGGGGCTCCTTGATGTAGGTGGAGTTCTCCCAGCCATAGGCGGCACCCGGGCTCACCTCGATGGCCCGCCAGGCCTCGGGGCCGGTGAACACGTCGTTGTACTGGCGATCGAACATCTCCGCAGAGACTTGCGCCACGGCCTCCTGGATTTGCTCGTTGCTCGGCCAGATGTCACGCAAGTACACATCGTTGCCCTCACGATCCTGGCCGAGAGGGTCGCTTTCGAGATCGATGCGCGTGGTGCCGGCGAGGGCATAGGCCACCACCAGGGGTGGCGATGCCAGCCAGTTGGTGCGCACTTCCTGATGCACGCGCCCCTCGAAGTTGCGGTTGCCCGAGAGCACCGAGGAAACCACCAAATCGCCCTCGCCGATGGCTTCGGAGATGGCTTCCGGCAGGGGCCCGGAGTTGCCGATGCAGGTGGTGCAACCGTAGCCGACGAGGTCGAAACCGACGGCGTCCAGGTACTCCTGCAAGCCGGTTGCGGCCAGATACTCGGTGACCACCTTGGAGCCCGGCGCGAGGGAGGTCTTCACCCAGGGCTTGGCGGCGATGCCGAGTTCCACGGCTTTCTTGGCAACCAGGCCAGCGCCCAGCATGACGGCGGGATTGGAGGTGTTGGTACAGGAGGTGATTGCGGCGATGACCACGTCGCCGTGGCCAAGGTCGTAGTCTGTGCCAGGCACGGGTACGCGGTCTCGGTCAGCGTGCCCCGAAAGGGCCAAGGCGTCGTCGAATGCACTGCGCATGTCGCTGATGTCCACGCGGTCCTGCGGTCGCTTCGGCCCCGCCAGGGATGGGCGCACGCTTGACAGATCAAGATGCAGCTTGGATGAGTAAGTGGTTTCTGCGGAGGGATCCCGCCACATCCCCTGCGCCTTGGCGTACGCTTCCGCGAGCGCCACCGTTTGTGCCGGACGCCCGGAGAGTTCGAGATAGCGAATCGTCTCCGCGTCCACCGGGAAGAAGCCGCAGGTGGCGCCGTATTCCGGCGCCATGTTGGCGATGGTGGCGCGGTCAGCGAGCGGGAGGTGATCGAGGCCGTCGCCGGTGAACTCCACGAACTTCGATACCACGCCGTGTTCGCGCAGCATCTGCACCACCCGCAGGACGAGGTCCGTGGCGGTGATGCCCTCGTTCAGGCTGCCGGTGAGTTCGAACCCCACCACTTCCGGGATCAGCATGGAGTAGGGCTGGCCGAGCATCGCCGCTTCTGCCTCAATGCCGCCGACACCCCAGCCGAGGACGCCCAGGCCATTGACCATGGTGGTGTGGCTGTCGGTGCCCACCAACGTGTCCGGATAGGCGACGGTGCGTCCGTCTTCGCCGGTTTTCGTCCAAACCGTGCGCGAGAGGTACTCGAGGTTTACTTGGTGGCAGATCCCCGTTCCCGGTGGCACGACGCGAAAGTTGTCGAACGCCTGCTGGCCCCAGCGCAGGAAGCGGTAGCGCTCTTGGTTGCGCTCCATCTCCATGGCGACGTTCTGCTCGAACGCTGCGCTGTTGCCGAAGCGGTCCACCATCACCGAATGGTCGATGACGAGGTCCACTGGGGACAACGGATTGATGACCGATGGGTCCTTGCCGGCCCCCACAACCGCCCCTCGCATGGCCGCAAGGTCGGCAACGCCGGGAACGCCCGTGAAGTCTTGCATCAGCACACGCGCGGGCCGGAAGGCAATCTCCTTCGCTTGCGGATCCACTGCCCAGTTGGCAAGGGTGCGGATGTCCTGCTCGGTGACTGTGCTGCCGTCTTCGGCACGGAGCAGATTCTCAAGCAGTACCTTGAGGGAGATGGGCAGGCGGGCGACATCGCCGGCACCGGCCGCGGCAGCGTTGGGGAGGCTGAAGTAGTCGTACTCGGTGCCGCCGGCAACCAACGTGGCGCGGGAGGAAAAGCTGTCCTGACTCATGGAGATTCCTGGCACGTGGATCGAGGGCGAGGAGCGCCCGCTCGCGAAGGGGCGCGCATTCTACATCGGGGAATGCCCGGTCCCGCCAAGGACCGCGTTTTCCGAATGCGACAGAGCCTGCACCGCGATATGCGGCGCAGGCTCTTTGGGGGGCCGTCGAGTGGTGGCTTACGCGGCGCGCACCTCGATGGCGCGGGGCTTGGCCTTGCTGCGCTTGCCCACGGCGACGGTGATCACGCCATCCTTGGCGGATGCGCTGATCGCCTCGTCGTCGGCGTCCGTCGGCAGGCGGAAGCTGCGCGTGAACTTGCCGTGCAGCCGCTCCTGCCGGTGCATCTGCCCGTCACCGGCCTCGACGCTGCGCTCACCCGCAACGCTGAGCACACCGGCGCGCAGGGTCACGTCCACGTCCTTGGGGTCCATCGCCGGCAACTCCACCTCGAAGAGGTAGTTCTCGTCGGTCTCGCGGATGTCCACGGCCGGGCGCCAGCCCTGACCATCGACCCACCCGTTGCCGCCTTGGCGGCGACCGAAGAACTCGTCGAGTTCGGCGAAGGGGTTCCATCGTACGACGTTCATTGGCTTCTCCTTTGGCAACTTGAAACGCTGTGACAAGAGGGGATATGGAGTCGCCGAACGAACTTCCAAGACCTTGAAAAACGGCTGCAAATCCCCATGCGCGGCGCGAACTCACCCGCGCCGAGCCGGTTTCTTCGAACTTGCGACGGTGCAAGGTGAGGGCCGCCCTTGCCAAGAGCCTTCAGCTTGGGGAGCGCGAGGGGCTTCCCCTCGCTAGAGAAGATGTGGAGCACGGATGGTGTACGCTATACATATGACGCGCACCAATGTGGACATCGACGATGTTGCTTGCGGCGAGGTGATGCGCCGCTACCAACTGACCACCAAGCGGGAGGCGGTGAATTTCGCCTTGCGAACCCTTGCGGCAGAACCCTTGAGTCTGGAGGAGGCCCGCAAGATGCGTGGGTCGGGCTGGGAGGGCGACTTGACCGAAATGCGGCGCGGTCGGTTGAGTTGATCCTCATCGACACGTCCGCGTGGATCGAGTATCTGCGTGACACCGGTACGGAGCCTTGCATACGCGTCGATCAGCTGCTGGGCCATGAGATTGCGACGTGTGATGTCGTGCGCATGGAAATCTTGGCCGGCGCCCGAGATGAACGACACCTCGGACAGCTACGCCGCTTGCTCGCGAGGGCAACCATTGTCGCTACACAACCCGCAGACTACGACAGCGCGGCAGCGATGTATCGTCGCTGCCGCCAGCGTGGAGAGACCGTCCGAAAGCTGCTCGACTGTCTGATCGGCGCCATCGCCGTTCGTGCCGATGTCCCGATTCTCCACCACGACGCCGACTTTGACGTGTTGGCCCGCCACACCGAGCTCCAAGTGCTTGCTTGATCGGCGCTAGCGCGCCCTGAAGGGCGCGTCGGGGGGGGGGGGGGGGGACGGGAGCGGGCGGCAAGTGAGTGGGGCCGAGCGGAGGCGGCGAACTCACCAACCACA
>VXPR01000071.1 GCA_009839405.1 Gammaproteobacteria bacterium | reverse complement strand
CGAGAAACGGCGTTCCTCGCCGTTTGTCGGAGGGGGGCGCCGCGGGGTGCAGAGGCACCAGTCCGCGCTAGGAGGCTGGCGGCGCTTCTCGCGGCCGTCGCCCTCGCAGCGCCGGCTGCGGAAAACGACGCCGGTGGTGACGACGCGGCGGCGCCGAAGCCTTCCGCCAGTCTGTACCTTGCCAATCCCTATGGCTTCTCAGAGCAGCAGCGCGAAGGGCCACTCAAGGCGCTGGTGGCCGAACTCGAACGCATGGGTGTGGAGGTTTGGGAGCCGTTCGCCCGCAACAATCAGGTGGATCGCACAACGCCTGGATGGGCCTACCAGATCGGCCAGGCCGACCTCCGCGACGTTCGGGACGCGGACGGCATTTTCGCTGTCGTTAACGGCTGCCCTCCGGACGAAGGCGTGATGGTGGAACTAGGCATGGCCATCGCCTGGAACAAGCCGGTGTTCCTCTTCCGCGACGATTTCCGCCGCTGCACCGACAGCGAAGGCTATCCCCTCAACCTGATGCTCTTCACCGGTTTGCCCCAAGCAACCTGGCGAGAGCACTGGTATTCATCCATCCATGAACTCGCCGACCCGGGCAAGGCACTCGCCGAGTGGCTTGAGGGCCGGCGCACTGGAGCGGCACCGACCGCCACCGACTAGCCACACACCTCGCGGAGGAACTAGGCCATGCAAATGCGAACCCTAACGACGCTCGCGGCCGTCGCAATCGCGGCAGCCGGCTGCGGCCCGAGCCAGGTGCCTGAAGAGGCATCCGAGCCGGCTGCCGTCGCTGCCGAAGTCGCCGTCACCGGCGGTGTCGTTCGCGGCGTGCTCGGCGAAGACGGTCTCAAGCAATACCACCACATTCCCTTTGCGGCGCCTCCCGTCGGCGAACGGCGCTGGGCACCTCCCGGGTCAGTGCAGCCTTGGGAGGGCGTGCGAGATGCTGCCGCACCGGGACCGGCCTGCGTGCAGCAAGGCGCCCAAGGCGGCTTCTACGATACGGCCACGGCGGTTGCGACGATGGACGAGGATTGCCTGACCCTCAGCGTGTGGACGCGAGCGCAACACGTCGATGAGCAACTGCCGACGATGGTGTGGATCCACGGCGGCGGCCTGACCGTCGGTTCGGGAGACGCCTACCCCGGCGAACTGCTCACCGCGAAGGGCGTGGTTCTCGTGACCGTCAACTACCGCCTTGGCCCCTTCGGCTTCCTGGCGTTGGCCGACCTCACTGCCGAAAGTGCAAACGGCACCTCCGGCAACCAAGGCCTCCAAGACCAGATCGCGGCCCTCGAGTGGGTGCAGGACAACATCGCGAGCTTTGGCGGCGACCCCGGCAACGTCACCATCTTCGGCGAGTCCGCCGGCTCGATGAGCGTGTCGATCCTGCAGGCTAGTCCCCCCGCGAGGGGGCTCTTCCACCGCATCATCGGCCAGAGCGGCGGCCTGTTCGGCCCCATGACCTTCCGCGACCGGCCCTCCGTCAACGGCGACCCGGCAGAAGCAATCGGCGCAGGTTTCGCAGCAGCGCTCGCCGGCGAGGGGGACGACACGTCGCTCGACGCCTTGAGAGCGCTCTCGGCCGAACACGTCCTCGCCACCTATCTCGCAAACCCCACGCTCCTCAGCGCCCTCGCCATCGTTGACGGCGACGTGCTCACGGACGAAGTCGCAGCGGTTTTCGCGGCCGGCGAACAGGCCGACGTGCCGGTGCTGATCGGCTCGAACGCCGACGAGGGAACGGCCCTCCTGCCCTACATGGCGGCCGGTTTGGACCCGGGCGCAGCCGGGTTCTCCGCCTACGTCGAGGCCGAGTTCGCCGAAGTGAAGGACGAAATCGGCGAGCACTATCCCGCCGGCGATGACGAGCAAGCCGCCGCATCCTGGATGGATCTCTTCGGCGACGCCCTGTTCACCTATCCGATGCGAGCCTGGGCCCGCGCCATGGCAACCGTTCCGAGCGACGCGTATCTGTATTGGTTCACGTGGGCGCCCCCCATCGAGGAAAGCGAGCGCTACGGCGCCTTCCACGCCGCGGAAATCGGCTACGTCTTCGGCAACCTCGAACTCTTCGACGCCACGCCCACCGACGCCGACCGCGCCCTTTCCGAACGCATGGCGACGATCTGGACTGAGTTCGCCCGCACGGGCAATCCAAACGGCGAAGGCTTGCCTGAGTGGCCCGCCTACACGCGAGAGAACGAGGCCTACATGGAGTTCGGCGAAACCGTCGGCGCCAAAACCGGACTGCGCATGGCCAGGATGGACCTCATCGAACGCGCCTGGACCAAGCGGCGGGAAAACGCAATGGCGGCAGCGGAGACGAGCCCAGAGCCTGAAGGGTAAGGACTCCTCGTAGGGACGGGCTTGTCCGGTCCCGGCGCGCCCTGACGGGCGCGTTGGCAGTTCGCTTGCGCGAACTGCTGTGCTTCGACGAGTTCGTCGGTGCGTTCAAGACGGGCGACCACAAGGGTCGCCCTATGAGGCCCGTGCCGAATCCATCGGAGGGAGCGCGGCCCGCCTGCCACCACACCCGCAAGGGCGCGCCCCAACGCACGCCTCGCATCGCCCTCCGAACAGCGAGCTTGCGACCCTCCACATTCGGAGTGTACGGTGGACACCCCTTTGGGCAGGAGCGCGTCGTGGAATCTCTTCGACCGATCATCAGCATCTACCTGCTCGTCGTCGGTGCCTTGGTCGCACTGCAAATGGTGTTCGACTCGTTCTACCTCGGCAGCGCCGACGCAATCTGGTCCTATCTCGACTGGCCCATTAGCCTCGCGATGGTGCTCGCGATAGCAGCCAGCACCCGCAGGCTCATCCTCGCCGGAGCCGGCGACGCCAGCACGAGGAGCGAGTTCGTCGGCGTCGCATTCGTCACCGTGGTGTGGTTCGATGCATGGCTCCGGAAGCTAACCGGCGGAGCCGTCAGCCTCTCGACATGGCTGTTCGTTGACGGATTGCTGGTGGCGGCCATGCTGGGCGTCGGCTTGCGCCTACGAGCAGGCGGTCAACACTCACCGGAGTAAGGCCAGCCAGGCCCACGCCGGGGGTGGTGATCAACCCGTTTCTCGACGGGCGCGCCCTTGTGATGCCCGACGATTGCGTTGGGGCAGCACTGGACGAACATGGCCATGCCCTACCCCTGTGTCGCACGCATGCAAGCGGGCAATCTTGCTCCGATTCGTCTCCCAACCTATGATGCGGGCCACAGAAACTGTGGAAGTGTGAAGCTGTGGGTATGAAGAACATCACCGTCTCCGTGGACGAGGAAACGCATCGTCGTGCTCGGATTCGTGCGGCAGAGATGGATACGTCGGTGTCGGCGCTCGTGCGTGGCTATCTCGCGGATCTGACGGACGGGAAAGACGACGTGCCCTCTCGCGCATCGGTCGATGAATCGGAGGCTGAGCGCCGGGCGCGGGGTATCCGCGACGCCATAGCGGCGATCATTGCCGACGGCGGCGGGTTGCGCATGGCCGACAACCTCTCCCGCGAAGAACTCTATGACCGAGATCGGGCAAGGGACGAGGCACGGCAGGCGGCTGCCGCCGAAAACGAGAAGCGCGAACGTGGTTGATTGCAGTGCGTTTCGTTGACACCAATATCCTGCTGTATGCCGTTGGCGCACCGTCTGAGGATGCGGACAAGCGTCGCGTCGCCAGTGAGCTGCTCGAGTCCGAGGACTTGGCGCTGTCGGTCCAGGTGCTTCAAGAGTTCTACCACCAGGCAACCCGCCCGACTCGCCCGAAAGCTGCCACCCAAGAGCAAGCGCTTAAGTTCATCGACAGTATCCGTCACTTTCCAGTGCAGGACGTCACGCTCGACATCTTCCGAGCCGGCGTCGCACTCAGCCGACGCTACCAGCTGTCGTACTGGGACGGTGCCATTCTCGCCGCAGCGGAGGCTCTGGGCTGCGACATCCTCTATACGGAGGATCTCACCCACGGCCAGGACTATGGTGGAGTCGTCGTGGTCAACCCGTTCCTCGACGGCCGCAACCCGTGACAACCGGCACCTAAGGGGGAACTCGAACGACCCATCCGCACGATGCTGACAGGCGACCCTTGCGAGCCAACATCCCCTACCCCTGAATGGCGGGTGGCGCCGCAACCAGGAAGACGAGGTCCTCGACGACTTCAAATCCAAGGCGTTCGTATAGCCGCTCGGCAGGATTGTCGTCCAAGACGACCAATTCGATGCGCGACGTGGACGAACGGAGGCGTTCCACAGCGAATGTTGTCAACGCTGTGCCGACGCCAAGGAGGCGGTGGGCTGGATGCACCGCCACTTCGTGGATGATGCCGACGCCGTCCTCGGTCCGCTCCCACATCGCGTAGCCCGCCACCTGCGCAGCATCGCAAGCCAGGACGAGACCGTCGGACTCGCGAAAGGAATCCTCGGCATCGGCTTCATCCACATCGTCTTCGGGCCAAGCCTGGACGTAGGTCTCCATCAATGCTCCCAACCCGACCTCTGAAAGGTCGGCGAAGCGGTACGGCGCAGGCAATGCACCCAACTTGGGCGCATCGGTACGGAGTTGCATCGTCCTCTGAATCAAATACGGCCTAAAGCCACGTTGCACGAGCCCCGAGCTGACATCGTAGGCGACCGATGCCGATGTATGCAGAGCGGTGTTTCCCGGGCAACTCCCCGCCGCCCAGTCGACCAGCGCGAAGAAGGTGGGTCCGTCAACGGCAACTGCCGTCAGCTCGAACCCGCTGAGCACACGCGGCTTGAGCGCAGCAAATCCCGAAACCGCACCACCTGCACGCAACACTTGGCTGGCGGTCGAGTCCGAGCCATCGAGGCACCGCGACAGTTGCAGGGCCGCAAACCGCCCCAAGCCGCAACGCCAAACCGTCGACTGCTCGGCCAACGCCAAGATTGCATCCCCGTCCCGCACCTTGTCTCACCTACCTAGTGTCGCGTCCCGGCAAACGCCCATTTTTCCTGCTCGACAGCGACTTGCCGTGTGCCGCCGCTAGTTGGACTCCTCTCGCCATAGCGCTAGGCCCATCCCGAGGCAGAGCACCGATAGGGCCGCGTCGATGACTGCCCAGATGACCGACATTGCGTCAGCGCCAACCGCGGTGTACGACGGTGTCATGTAGTTGAACCAGTTGAAGAAGAACAGGATTCCGATGAACAGGAAGCCGTATAGCAAGGCGTTGGCGCCGATGTAGGCCCTGGTCACCGGGGCATCGTCGCCTTCGGCGTCCAGTGCCATCTTGCGGCGGTAGCCGAGAACCACGCCGGCGATGATTGCCAAGGCCATGAGGGGATTGATGTAGGTCCAGACCGGGCTGTAGGGGCTGCCTTCACCGGAGACGTGATAGAGCGGCTCCACTACCGTGTGGACGGCGACTACAAGTCCGATGGCGACGAACAGGGCTCCGATGATTCGCATGGGCATGGTGGCTGTCTCCGGGTCGAACCCGCATCGTACATCGCCCCAGCAGTGTCGCGAATCAGCACCGGCGTAGAACCGCCTGCCTCGTCCCCCTTACGATAGGATGGACGCGCTAGTCGCGGGAGACACCATGCCAGAGGCTGGAACGGGGCGCGTTGGGCGGGTTCGGATTGCGCTGTATGGGGCGGCAAACCTGCCGACGTCGGTGGTGGGGTTGCCGATTGCGCTCTATGTGCCGGCCTTCTATTCGCAGAATCTTGGGCTTTCGCTGGCGGCCGTGGGGGCGCTCCTCGCGCTGTCGCGGCTCACCGATGTCGTCACCGACCCGCTCATCGGCATTCTTTCGGATCGGTGGCGGACGCCGTTTGGGCGGCGCAAGCCGTGGATGGTGGCGGGCACGCCGCTGATGGTGCTGTCGCTGTGGATGCTGTTCGTGCCCGACAGCGCGGTTTCCGTTGCGGTCTGGAGTGCGCTCGGCGGCAGCGGCGTCGACAACCTGTATCTCTTCGTCTGGATCAGCGCGCTGTATCTCTCGTTCACGCTGGTCGATCTGCCGTACCGGGCCTGGGGCGCGGAGCTCTCGCCGGACTACGACGAGCGATCCCGGGTCACCGGCTGGCGCGAGGCGTTCGGCTATGGCGGCACGATGATGTCGCTCATCATTCCGCTCGCGATCGCCTTTGGCCTGGCGCGTCCGGGTGCAGAGAACGCGCTCTATGGCGTCGCCTTTGCCGTGCTGGTGCTGATGCCGCTCCTGACCTTCCCGGCGATTGCATTCGTGCGCGAGCCACCGATCCGGGGCGTGACGACGCCGCACGTCACCTGGGCACGGGGGCTCAAGATCGTCTGGGGGAACGGACCGTTTCGGCGGCTGGTGATCTGCCTCACGTTCTTCGCCACCGGCATCAGCATGACGGCGTCGATGTCGTTCTTCTTCGTCCAGCGCGTGATGGAACAGGCCTTCGACCGCTATGCGATCTTCGTGCTCGCCTACTACATCTCCAGCACGGTCGCGATTCCCGCCTGGTTCTTCATTTCCAAGAAGCTCGGCAAGCACCGCACGGTGGTCCTCGGAATCGCCTGGCTGTCGCTTTGGAGTTCCTTCATTCCCTTGCTGGGGCCGGACGACTTCGCGCTCTTCTTCGTCATCATGCTGCTGAAGGGTTCCGCCATCGGCGCCCTCGTGTTCCTGCCGACGTCCATGGCCGCGGACATCGTCGATCTCGACACCCTGCGCACCCGGGAGCAGCGCACGGGGCTGTACTTCTCGCTCTGGGGCATGGTCAACAAGGGCGCGACGGCGCTGGGAGTATTCATCGCCACCGCCGGCGCCGCCTACATGGGCTTCGATCCGCAAAGCGAGGCCAACGACGCCACCGCCAAGATGTCCGTGGCCCTGCTGTACTCGATCATTCCCGCGATCATCGCCTGCATCGCGCTGCCGCTGCTGTGGCGCTACCCGCTCAACCGCACCCGCCAGGAGCGCATGCGCGGCTTCATCGAACGGCGCGACGCTCGCATGCGCGCGGCGGCCGAGACGGGCACGAACGCATGACGTTGCAGCAAATCCGCACGGCCATTGCGAGTGTCGTGCTGGCGACTCTGGTCGGCTGCGGGTTTCAGCTTCGGAACTGGGATCTCTCTTCGGCATTCGCAAGTGCGTCTGTGGTGGCGACCGAGGGCGTCACCTTGGATGATGCGCTGGTGCGCGCGCTCGGCCATTCCGGGCTGGATGTAGTGCCGGAAGGAGGCGATGTGGTGCTGCGGCTGTCGCAGGAGCGGGAAGAACGGCGCAGCGCCGCCGTCACGGCGGCCGGACGGGCGGCGGAAGTGGAGTTGGCGCTGGAGGTGACGTTCTCCGTGCAAGACGTAGCTGGCGAGGAGCTCGCGCCGGAACGCGTTCTCCGGGTTGCACGGGTGCAGCGCATTGACGTGGACAACATCGTCGGCAGCAGCGAGGAAGAGGCGTTGCTGCAGGGCGAGATGCGGCAGGAACTTGCCTCGCGCATGGTGCGGAGTCTCGCGATGGTGGCCAAGGCCCACGGTGCGCAGGCGACCGACGCAGCCGCGCTCGCGGGCGAGTCGCAACCGCAGGCCAGTGGCCCGAGCCCCTGATGCAGATCAAGTCGAATCAGTTGCAGCGGCACCTCGATGCCGGGCGCTTCGCGCCGATCTATCTCGTTTCCGGCGACGAGCCGCTGCTGGTGGACGAAGCTTGCGCCAGCATCGTCGCCGCCGCCGAGGCGAATGGCTTCTCCGACCGCACGCGGTTCGACCTTGCGGTGGACGGTGGGCTCGAGGAGGCGCTGGCGGGTGCCGCCAATCTCTCGCTCTTCGCCAGCAAGCGCATGCTCGACATCCGCCTGCCGGCCAAAGGGCTCGACCGCAAGGGCAGCGACACCATCCGGCGCTATCTGGGCTCGCCGCCGCCCTCGACGATGGTGCTGTGTCGGGCGGTGGGGCTCGATTGGCGCACGAAGTCCTCGGCCTGGCATCGCGCCATCGACAAGGCGGGGGCCGTGGTGCAGGTGTGGCCAGTCGGCGCGCGGGAGCTGCCGCGCTGGCTCGATCAGCGCTGCCGCGCGAGTGGCCTGCATCTCGACGGCGAAGCGATCAGCATCCTCGCGGAACGGGTGGAGGGCAACCTGCTGGCGGCGACGCAGGAGATCGAGAAGCTCCGCCTGTCCGGCCGCGCGGGCACCATCGGCGCGGACGAGATGCGCGATGCGGTTGGGGACTCGGCACATTTCGACACGTTCCAGATGATCGACGCTGCATTCGCCGGCCAAGGTGGCCGGGCCTGTCGCATGGCGCGGGTGCTGCGCCAGGACGGCATTCCCATCTTCATGGTGATGGGCGCACTGGTGAACCAACTGCGACGGGCGCGCGAAGTGGCCGCAGGTGGGTCGCCAAGGATGCCGAGGAACCGTGCTCAGCAAGTGAAGCGTGCCGTGCAGCGCTTGGGCGCCGACCGCATCGACGCCCTGCTCCGCGCCGCCGCCGTGCTGGACCTGCAATCGAAGGGCATGTTGCGCGGTGACGCCTGGCAGTCGCTCGAGAGGATGGTGGTGGCGATTGCCGGCGGGGATGGCGACGGGTTGGAAGAACGGGCGGACTACCTGCGCGCGGAATCCTAGAGGCGCTTAGGGGGGGGGCTGTGCCCGCCCCGGGTTTACGCAGCGGGGGGGAGCTGTTGTGGAGAAACAGCCCCACCGCCCGGGGCGGGGCGCGCGCGC
>VXPR01000227.1 GCA_009839405.1 Gammaproteobacteria bacterium | reverse complement strand
CGCACTTTCCTGTCACTCCCCCCTTGCGGGGGAGTCGAAAAGCGCCTCGCTTTTCTTAACGGGGGGCTTCTCGCAGGGTCTCAACTCCGCCGCAAGCGTCGTTTCCTACGGCACAACCTCCTAGCACGCAGGCAAAGCCTTCGTAGGGGCGACCCTTGTGGTCGCCCGTCTCGCCAGGCCGAGGGTGTTCGTGGCATTTGAGACGGGCGGGGACAAGTCCCGCCCCTCCGGCGACCGCGGACCGCGAACGAGACCGATCAGACGTTTCCTAGAGCGATCGCGTGAGGCGCTCGAGTGCCTCGATGCAGAACGCCGTGGTCACCGACTCGGAGCCGTGGCCGATTTGGCCGATGAGCCCCCAGCGCAAGGTTGCGTCGCCGAAAGCGAGCAGTTCCGGCCAGCTCCCGTCGTCGCGCTGGGCGTCCAGCAGGCGAGCGGTCTCGCGCCGTGCGTCAACGCTGTCCAAGCCGCCTACGTTGTAGAGGGCCGACATCGCCTGTGCGGTCTCGAGGGCATTGCCGAACTCACCCGCTGTCCCTGCAAGGCCCAGAATGCGCTCCGCCAGCAACGGTCGCAGTTGGTCGAGGGCCAGGCTTGTGCGGACGACCGTGCGGCTGATCGCGTAGTAGATCGCCACCGTGCTCGGATACCACTTCGATGTGCCTTCGATGCGGTCGTCGGCGATAAGGGCATGCAGCCATTGCTGGGCAGCCTTGGTCTCTGCCCGGTCGCCCAGGTAGGCGATGACATTCGCGTTCACCACAGGATCGGCTTCGATGCGAAAGCTCGGTGTCACGTCCGGCTCGTCTTGCTCCAGCACCCAGGTCATGAAACGACCGTCTGCATCGCGGTTGGCCAGCATTCGGGTGACGTTGCGGCCGAGCGCGATCCACGGGTGTGTGCCGACCACCAGGCCACACAGCGCACTGCTGTCGAGGTCTTGGGGCAAGTGGCGGTAATAGCGCCAGAAGCCGGGGTGCTCCATGGTGGCTGCGATGTAGTTCCACGTTGCGGCGCGCAGGGCCTTCGCCTGGGGCTCGTCGGAGCTCTCGAGCGCCAAGGTGCAAAGCGCTGAAATGAACGCGGGCCTCTCGTAGTGTCGCGGAATGCTGGGATTCGCCAGATTGAACCGAATGCAGTGCCAAGCACCGTTGGCGTCGATGGCGGATGCAAGGAACGCGAGCCCGCGGCGAATGCACCGCCGGGCCTCTTCCGGCAACGCGCGCGCTGACGGCGCACTCGTCCGATCGCCGCTCGGCTTGGGCGCGGCATCGCGGCGGGCGGGCGCCGGGTCGTGCATGGTCTTCTTCAGGAACTCGAGGGAGGCCGCGCCACTCCTCGCCGCAGCACGCTCTTCGGCGCTGCGCTTGCTTCTCGGGGCGAGCACCAAATGTGTCTCGGTGTCGGTCTCCTCGTGCACCACCAACCGATGCCCTTCCGCCAGCGGTGCGCCGAGCTCCTGCTCGATCGCTGCCTTGGCCGCTTCCGGCCCAGCCAGCAGATGCCGGCGAAACTCACCGTCTTCCTCGGCGCGGGCAAGGATGCGATCCGTTGCGTCGAAGGTGCCTTTCTTCAAACCACAGCTCCGACTTGCCCGCTAGGCGATTTGCCTTGTGACCAGCTCCCGGAACACTCCGTCAACCTCCATGAGTTCTTGGAAGGAGCCGACCTGCACGACCCTCCCGGCCTTCAGCACATAGATGCGGTGGGCCTCGCGCAGTGTGGACAGGCGGTGGGCGATGACGATTCGGGTCGACGTCTGCCCCGCCAGGTTTTCCATGACCTTGGCTTGCCCTTCGTTGTCGAGCCAGTTGGTTGCCTCGTCCAAGAGCATGACCGGTGGGCTGCCGAGCACCGCCCGGGCAATGGAGACGCGCTGGCTCTCGCCCCCGGACAGGACGCTGCCGCTGGTGCCGACCACGGTCATCATGCCCATCGGCATGGTCTTGATTTGCTCCTCAACCTCCGCCGTGCGCGCTGCCGCCCACACCTCGTCGGTGGCCGCGTCCGTGCGGTGGCTGACCACATTGTCCCAGATGTCCTGTGGGTGCAGGCCAACGGCTTGCGGCACTGCGCCGATCCTTCGCCGCAGTTGCCTCAGGTTCAGGTGCCGGAGGTCTCTGCCGTCGTAGTACACCGCGCCAGCGGATGGACGTTCCATGCCGAGCGCAAGGCGGAACAGAGTGCTCTTGCCGGCGCCGGACTCGCCGGCAATGGCGATGAACTCCCCACGCCTCGCTCGAATCGTGACGTCATCGAGAACCAACGGTCCATCCGCCTCGTAGCGAAACGACACCCGGTCGAACAGAACATCGCCGCCGAGATGCTCCACCGGCTCTCCTTCAGCCTCCGTCTCCGGCATTTCGGCAAGCAGCGGGCGCATCTCGGCGGATGCCGGCAGCATGGCAGCAACGGCGCCCACGGACTCGCCGAGGCGCGCGACAGCCGATTGGAACGTGGTGAAGACGATGAGCACCACCAGGAAGTCCGCGACCGGCACACTGCCTTGCGCGCCCGACATCGCCACCGCGACGAGCATCGCCGCGACGGCAAGGAACGGCAGTGCGGCGGCAAACGCCCGGGAGTGCCCTTCGATCCCGCCGAGATCGAGTTCGGCCCGCTTCTGCTCACGGTAGTCCTGCGCCCAGATGGCGAAGGCAGAGCCCTCGGCGTTGTCCACCCGCAGCTTGGCAATGCCGCCAATGATCTGAAACAGGTTGCCGGCCACGCGCCGAGTGGCTGCAGTCAGCCGCGTCCAAGGACGTAGCTGACACAGCCCAAGCGCCACCGTGACGGAGAGCGAGGCGACGCTGAAGCCGAGCGCAGCCATGCCGAGAGTGGCGTCGTAGAAGAGGATCACGGCGAAGACGGGCAGCAGAAACAGGACCGACAAGACACTGTCGGCCACGACGTCGCGGAAACCGTCGCGAAGACTCTGGAAGCTCATGCCGGCCATGGCCAAGGCACCCGTGGGCTGGCGGCGCAGGGTGGCTGGCGCGAGGCGTGTCAGGCGATCCCAGAATGCCGCTTCGAGCCGCGACGCCGAACGCCCTTCGAGCCGCATCAGCGCCGAGCTCTGCACGAGATGCAAGAGCGCACCGAAGAGGCCAAACCCAGCCAGCGTCAGCACCACCGCATAGAGCGCGCCGCTGCCGCCGCCGGTTGCCACATGATTCGCAACGAACCCCAGAGCCAACGCCGGCATCAGCTTGATGAGCCCAGCGGGCAGCCCGGCCATCACCAGCCGCATCAAGTCTCCCGCCGAGCCCTTGAGCGCCAACCGCATGAGTCCCAAGGGCTGCACCGGCCCTGACGGCAAGGGGGCATGGAACATCCAGGCTTCGTTCTTGAGCGCCGCCGCGCGCGCTGCCGTCATCCGCACGCTGCGCTTGGTCACCGGGTCCACTTGTCGGTAGCGCCCGAACACGCCGGGCAAGAGCGCTACCGGTTGCCCGTCGGCGGCGCGAAATGCCAAGAGCGCATTGCTGTCGCCGCGCCACCAACGGCGCTCGCTGTCGAGTCGCACACGGCGCGCGCGCACGCCGGAAACGTCGAGTACATCCTCGACGGAAACGGGAGATGCTGCAGACGCGGCCCGCGGAGGTCTGCGGAACTCGATCCCCTCGCGGCGGCCGACGAAGTCGAGTGCCGCCAGCAGCGATTCATCGCTGGCAACCGTCGCTTGCTCACCGCCAACGTCCTCGCCGATCGGCAAGTCATGGATGTTGAACAGCCGCCGACGGGCGGATTGCTCCGCGGTGTGGCGACTGGCCAGCCATGCCCGTTCGAGATTCACCTCGTCCACCAGCGCGAGCCGCCGATTGATGCGCTCCAAGGCGAGGGCAACGGCATGGAACGACGCGAGCGCAGCAAGCAGCCTTCCCTGCCGCGCCAGGGTTTCGGTGGAGTCGGCCGAGATTTCCGCTTCGCTCGACAGCGCCAACCAAGCCGACCGCGTCAGCGGCACCTTGTGCATCACCCCGCGGTCATCGCTCGTGCCCACGACATCCGCCGGGTCCAACACATCCAAATAGGCGCTCTTTCCGCGTGGCGGCTCAAGCCACGCCACGCGACCGTGTGCAGCCAGGATGCCGGCTGCCACCGTCTGAGGTGTGTCGGGCTCCACCAATGCGGTCGGTCGCGGCAGGGGACTCGCAAAGCGCGCCAGCACATCCGTGAGGGCCGTCACCCAAGTGTCGGCTTGGCGTGCGAGTTCGGCGGGGTCCACCTCCGCCAGCAGGGATGCGGGCAAGCGCTTGAGGAGAGTTCCGGGCAATCCCTTGGCGACCATGCAGAGGGTGGTGCCATCGTCGTCGCTGGACTCGTCCGGAGCGACGCCGGGCAGCAGCCCGCCCCAGGTGCGACGCAGTGCGTGTTGCGGCGCCGCCTGCGCGACGCCCCGCCTTCGCTCGATAAGGAAGAGATCAACCGCCCCTTGCTCGATGAACCAGACGCTGCCTGGATCGTCAAGCTCCACCGGCAGGTTGCCGGCACAGGGCACGAGGGTGCCGAGGCGGGCGGCAAGCTCCGCGAGTGATGCATAGCGTGGGCTTGCCGCCGCAGACACGGGCCTCATCCGGCGAGGGCGTGATCGGAACGGACGAGGCCAAAATAGCTGCCGCCCTTGTCCTGGACCAGCTCGTCGTGGGTGCCACGCTGCACTTCGACACCCCGTTCGAGCACGATGATGTTGTCGCAGTCCCGTACGGTACTGAGCCGGTGCGCGACGATCAGGCAGGTCATGCCGCGCCGTCGCAAAGCGCCATCGATGTCCTCCTCCGTCGCGGCATCAAGCGAACTCGTGGCCTCGTCCAGCAGGAGCATGGTGGGATCGCCCACCAGCGCTCGGGCGATCTCGAGCCGCTGCCGCTGGCCGCCGCTGAAGTTGGCGCCGCCCTCTTCGACCCGGGTGGCGTAGCCGTCTGGCCGAACCAGGATTTCGTCATGGATGCAGGCGTCTCGAGTGGCTGCAAACACCGCTTCGTCGGGAATGGCCGGATTCCACAGCGTGATGTTGTCGCGCAGGGAGGCGGAAAAGAGCGCGATGTCCTGCTCGACCATGGAGATGGAGCGGCGCAGCACCTCCTCCGGGATCTCCTCCCGCGGCTGTCCGTCGAAGAGGATCTCGCCCGACCAAGGCTGATGCACGCCGGCAACCAGGCGCGCCAAGGTGGACTTGCCGGAGCCACTCGGCCCGACCACGGCCACGCGCTGCCCCGGCTTGATGACGAGGCTGAAATCCTCGATGAGCGGGGGGCGGCTCTTGTTGAAGCCGAAGGTGACGTTGCGTAGCTCCAGGGCACCGGTGAGTTGCAGCCGGTCGTTGAATGTCGGAATCGACTTCGACTCTGGGCGGCGGCGCTTGATCGCTGGATCCTCCGCAGCCGCCGTGATGTCGCCTTGGCGGTACAGATCGGTCTTGAGTGCCTGCCGTTCGCCTGTGAGCTCGAGGAACCGGCCAACGGGTGCAAGGAACATCTCGGCAAGGACGTAGAAGCCAACGAGCATGCCGAGCGACAGTTGGCCAGCCACAACCATGCTCACCCCCACGCCAAGAACGGCGGCGCTGCGGAAGATGGCAATCAGGCCCGGGACGGCGGCGTGGTAGGCGCTGAGCTCCGCATGGGGCCTCCGGGCGCGCAGTTCTCGGGCTTGCTGGCCACTCCAGCGCGCGAAAAAGCGGTCATCGGCGCCGGTCATGCGCAAGGTGTCGGCATGGCTCAGCATCTGCAGCCCAACGCCGATCAGGAGCCCCTGTTCACGCCGCATCGCTTCGCTGAGGGCTGCCCGGTGCCGAGCGAGCAGACGCGCGGCGAGCCCGTGCAGCGCTGCCAGCGACAGCACGACTGCCGTGAGCCATGCGTCCAAGGCAAACATCGCCACCAACAGCACCGCAGCCATCACCATGTCGAGGGCCAGCAGGAGGAATCGCTCGGTGATGTTCTTCGAGACTCTGTCGATCGACGAGACCCGATCGGTGAGATCGCCCACCATCCGATGGTCGAAAAACTCCACCGGCAAGCGCAGAAGCCGCGTCACGACATCGTTGGCGCCGATCACGGCGATGCGAACCCCCAGCCGTTTCACGAGCCGATGCTTGATCGCGGAGACGATGTACACGAGCGCCGCGCTAGCCAAGAGGGCCGCCAACAAGCCACCCCAGGGGCCTTGGCCTTGCAGCACGCCATCCACCACCACGACCAGCGAAGCGGGAATGACGAGCGCCAGCAAGGCGACCAAGAAGCCGCAGGCGAGCACTCCCCCGAAAGCGCCCCAGGATCCGCTCAGCACGGCGCGTAGCTGCGAGACGAGGCCCGGCGGTTCGCCGCCGGGCTGAAAGTCGTCGCCCTTGGCGAGCCGAAGCGCGATGCCGCTGTAGCCTTTACGGAACTCCTCCTCCGGAATCCTGCGGCGCCCGGAGGATGGATCGTTGATGGCGAAACTGTCCTTGTCAAAGCCGTCAAGGACCACGAAATGGCTGAACTGCCAGAACAGGATCAACGGCAGTTCGAGCTTCTTCAGTTGCTCCGCCCGAACGCTGAGGCCATTGCACTCGAGGCCATAGTGTCTGGCAGCGCGGGCGATGCTCGCGGCGCTGCTCCCGTCCCTGCTCACCTCGCACCGTTCGCGCAATTCCGTGAGCGGCACCCAGCGCCCGAAAAAGCCGAGCACCGCGCCGAGGCAAGCCGCGCCACACTCGGTCGCATGCATCTGCAACACGATCGGCGTTGCGATCCGTCGTTGCGACTGCGCCGAGGCAACCTTGTCACCTCGGTCGGTCGCACCTCTCGATGCCATCGCTACGAATGCCTCACAGCGACGCCGAGCGCTACCAAACCAGCGCTGCCGGCGCCGTAGCGGGGAGCTCCACGACAACTTGGCATGGCTCGCCGACGAGCGAAGCGAAGTCAGCCGCCGAGGCGAGCTCGACTTCCATTCGGTAAAGCCCCACCGGCACCCTCGACGCGAACTCCGCCAAGCCGTTCGCCGGGTTCGCAATCTCAATGGCGGTCACCGTGCCCGGGAGCGTCGCTGGCGAGGCGACGGTTTGCACAAGCACCGCCACGGATGCACCTGCGTCCACTTCGGCAGCGGCATCGCGCGTCACCGAGACCAGAGCCTGCACCGACCGTGTGCCGTTCGGGGAAACTTCCGCCTCGCTGAGCACCACGCCATCCAGCGTCAAGCTGCGAGACACGCTGCCAAGAAAGAGCCACATGCCCAAGAGCAGCACCGCGAGGGCAACCGCGAGCACCGCTATGGAGTCCCGCGGTGAGGAAACGGTGAGCAGTCGGTCTAGTTGTTCACGCTCTTCCTTGGCCTCAGCCACCATGTCGTGAAACGAGCCAAAGGGATTGTTGAACACGACCAAGCCCACCCCAACGAAATGCCATGCGCATCCAGCCCGAGCCTAGGAGGCTGCGCCGAAAAACCACGAATCGCATTGTACTGCCCGACGCACGCCAGCTTTAGGCGTCGCTATGCGTTGGTGGATACACGGAAGCGTAAGTACACCGTGCGGCCCTTTATGTCGTGGACAAGGCCGTCGAAGCCGGGGCGTAGGTTGTGGCGGTGGACGCCCTCGCGGCCGGTGGGGAGTGGTGGTGGGTCTTTGTCCGTTAGGTTGCGGGTGCCCAGGTAGATGGTGGCTTTGGTGCCGAAGAGGTCTTCCACCCGGTAGCTGTAGCTTGCATCCAGCGTCGTCCAGGCGGCGATTTTGGGGTGGGTGGCGATTTCGTCGTTCTTGTAGGAGTCCACGTAGCGCAGCGTCAGGCCGGCGGCGTGTGCGCCTCGGCGCCAGTTGAGGCCGAGGTTCATTCTGAGTTCCGGCGTGGGGGCGAAGCCATTGCTGTCGTTGCGATTGCCGAGTTGGTCGGAGAAGGCTTCGCCGGCGAAGCGCACGTCGAACCGGGTGAGCAGAGTTGCGTCGGCGATGATGCGGAAGTCGCCTACCGCCGCGGGTGGAAGGTTGTAGTGGGCGTTGAAGTCGAACCCTTCGGTTCGCACGGCACCGATGTTCTCGTATTCCGTCGTCACTACGCTCAGTTGCCCTGACGAGTCGCGCTGCACGCGGGGATCGTTTGGGCGGCCGTCGTCGCGGCAGTCGTCGTCGACGATGGCCTGGAAGCTGCGGCCTTGGGCGATGACGTTGCGGTAGTCGAGCGTCCAGTAGTCGAGGCTCAAGGCCGCGCCGACCCAAGGTTGCAGCAGGAGGCCGAAGTTGGCGGACGCGGCGGTTTGGGGCCCGAGGTTCCCGCCCCGCAGGAATGTGCTCAAGGCGAAGTTGTCGCCACGGCCCACGATGTTGCCGGAAGCGTCCACCGTGCATTGGCCGACGCCCTGGCCGTCGAAGCGGAAGGGGTCTGTGATGGTGCGAGAGCTGGCGTTGCCGGCCACCTGAAAGACGCTCGGGGCCTGGAAGGAGGTGCCCCAGGAAGCCCGCAGCGAGAGCAGGTCGTTGACATCGAACTTTGCCGCCACCTTCGGGTCCGTGGAGCTTCCGGCCTCGTCGTAGCGCTCATGCCGGGCCGCGAGCTGCACTTCGGCGCGATCGCCCACGTACGTCAGCGTCTCGGCGAAGACCGCCCACACGCGCTGATCCGCCGCCACGGGGAACTCGCGATTCTCGCGTGGGCCACCACCGGCCATGCTCAAGGGGTC
>VXPR01000230.1 GCA_009839405.1 Gammaproteobacteria bacterium | reverse complement strand
CGGGCGGTGTGCAGAGGCGCTAGTCCGCGCTAGCAGCCATCGCACTTCGCCGCTACGCGACGAAGTCCGACAGGCTACTAGCCGTCGCGCCCGCCAACAATGCTATGTTCCCTGCGATGAACCCCACGCCAGCAGACCAGCAACCGTTCCACGGCATTCGCGTCATCGAGTTCGGCCAGTTTGTCGCGGTGCCGTTCTGCGCCCAGTTGCTCGCCGAAGGCGGGGCGGACGTCATCAAGATCGAGTCCTTGGATGGCGACCCCACCCGCATCCTGCGCCCGCTCGCGCCGATGGAGACGCGCACGTTCATTTCCCGCAACCGGGGCAAGCGTTCGCTGCCGCTGAATCTTCGGCATCCCGACGCGGCCGCCGTCATCAACGCCTTGCTGCAGGATGCCGATGTGGCGCTCATGAACTTCCGCCCCGGTCTCGCGGAGCGGATCGGGCTTGGCGCCGAGGAGCTCGTGAATCGGCATCCGCGCCTGATCGTCGGCTCCGTCACCGCCTTCGGCAAGCGTGGCCCGGATGCCGGCTTCGCCGGCATGGACATCGTGGGGCAGGCACGCAGCGGCCTGATGGCGGCGAACGGCCGTATGGCCGGGGACCTGCCGGCCCCGGGCGACCCCGTGAGCGCCGACTACATGTGCGCGATGTCGCTGGCCTTCGGCATCTCCTCGGCCCTGCTCCGGCGCGAACGCACGGGCCGCGGCGGCGTGGTGGACACCTCCCTCATGCAGGCGGCGATGACACTCGCCAACAACCAACTCATCCGCTCGGAAGCCGTGGACGGCCCGGTGCACGAGCGAACCCTGGAACAGCTCGCGAACCAGCGCCGCGAAGGCGCGAGCTTTGCCGAGCAGGCATCGGGCATGTCGGCCGGCCGGGCGATGCCGCTGATGAAGGTCTATTTCCGCACCTACGCCACCGCCGATGCCCCGGTTGCCATCGCCTGCGGCAGCCGCTCGCTGCGCGTTCGGTTCCTCGAAGCGCTCGGGCTCGAAGACCCGGAAATGGACGCCCCGGACAACGAGGGCAAGACGGAGCACTATCTCGCGCTCATGCAACGCGCCGAGGTAATCTTCCGCAGTCGGCCGAGCGCCGAGTGGCTCGCCGTCCTGCAAGAAGCCGGCGTACCGGTCTCGACGGTGAAGTTCCCGGTGGAACTCTTCGACGACGAACACGCCCGCGCCAACGAGATGTTCCACACCCTGGAGCATCCCACCGCCGGCGACATGACCGTGCTCTCGCCGCCAGTGCGCATGGACGGCGACGGCTTCCGCTCCCGCGAACCCGCGCCTGAGTTTGCCTCCGCCACGCGGGAAATCCTCGCGGAAGTCGGCTTTGACGAAGCGGCCGTGGAAGCGCTCCTGGACGCCGGCGCGACTCGGGCGGCGCCGACGCCGGACGACGACTCGAAACTCACGTAAATTGCATAGTAGGGCCTTCGGAACCGCATCAATGCCCAAAATCAAACCAATCGACCCCGCCCGCTTCGCTTTCCACTTCCCACCCGACCGCTCGATCCAGCCAGCGGAGCACAAGCCCGGCCCGCCGGAACGCATCGACGGCCTGACCGCCGGCATCGTCCACATGACCCACGCGCCGCCCCACGGCGGCGAAATGCACCCAGACGGCGACGAACTCCTCTACGTCATCTCCGGCCGCGTCCGGGTGATCTGCGACTCCGACCCTGAACCGCTGCCCCTGGCCACCGGCGAAGCCTGCATAGTCCCCAAGGGCGAATGGCACCGCCTGGAGATGCTGGAACCTACAACCCTCCTCCACATAACCCCCGGCCCCGGCCACGAACATCGCCCCGTCGGCCGGTGACGACCCCTTCGACGGCACGTGGCAGGCTTTGGGCGTGGACAACCTTCGCGGAAACGGTGCTCCGCATTCCTCGGTGTGGCGACAGCGCTCTTGCCGACAAGGGCGGCTGTCGGCGCCGGGGAAGGCAGGATGCCTTCGCCCCGAAGACCCCTCCGCTTGCGCGAGGCCCTTCCGTTGGGGGGAGGGCATCTTGCCCTCCCGACGCGCCGCTAGGCGCGTTTCCGGGCTGACAAACCCCGTCGCAACCCATGTCATCCCCGCGCCTAATCGTCGACCTCGACGCCCTGGCGGCCAATTGGCAACGGCTAGGGGCTGCGGCCTCCGCCGCCGGCTGCGCCGAGTCGGGTGCCGTCGTAAAGGCCAACGCCTACGGGCTAGGCGTCGAACCCGTCGCTCGCGCCCTTGTTTCCCTCGGCTGTCGCCGCTTCTTTGTCGCCACGCTGCGCGAAGGCGAGGCTCTATGCGAAATCCTCCCCAGCGCCACCCATTGCGAAGTCCACGTGCTGTCTGGCCCCACCGACCCCACCGCCGCCACCACAATGGCACGCGCTGGCCTCATGCCGACCCTGAACGACCCCCACCAACTCGACCTCTGGAAACCCCACCGCCACCGCCCCTCCGCCATCCATATCGACACCGGCATGAATCGCCTCGGCTTCCCCTACGAATCCCTGGACCCTGCGGCCTTCCAAGGCTTCGAAGTCGCCCTGGTGATGTCTCACCTAGCTTGCGCCGACACTCCAGACCACCCCCTGAATGCCATCCAGCGACGCCGCTGCGAACGTGTCGCCCAGATGTTCCAAGCCGTCCCCACAAGCTTCGCCAACTCAGCCGTCGCCTGCACCGGCGACCTCGCTGCGGCCAGCCAAGGCCGCGACGTCGCTCGCCTCGGTATCGGCCTCTATGGCGGCAACCCCCTTACGGATCAACCAAGCCCGGTAACCGCAGTTGCAACCTTGGACGCCCCCATCCTCTCGACACGCCGCGCCACAAAGGGCGAAACCATCGGCTACGGCGCCACCCACACCCTCACACAAGCCACCACTTTGGCCGTCATCGCCGCCGGCTACGCCGATGGCATCCCGCGCGCACTCGGAGGCCGCGGCGCCGTCTCCTGCCACGGTCGTCGCCTGCCCATCCTGGGTCGCATCTCCATGGACATGCTCACCATCGACGCCACTGCCGCCGCCGACGCCATGCAGGCCGGCGATCGAGTTGAGCTCTTCGGCCGCAATGTGTCCCTAGACGAAGCTGCGGCCTTGGCCCACACCATCCCCTACGAACTCCTGGTCCGAGTCGGCCCCCGCGTAGAACGCCACTACCTTCCCTAGGAGCCTGCGCAATCCGGCTCGCAACACGCGCCAAGCCCACCACCTAACCCCCGCTTTCCGCCATAATCCGCGGTTCGCGGCAAACCGCCAGCCCGCCCGCAGTTCGCGCAGCTAACTGCCAACGCGCCCGTCTGGGGCGCGCGCCCACCCCCACGCCAAAGGAAGCACCGTGAGCCAAGCACTCCACAACGAATTCGCGCCGGACTCCATCGAGGCCCGCGATCTCGCGCATCTTTTGCATCCCGCCACGAATCTCGGGCAGCTGCACCGCGAGGGGCCGCTGGTGCAGACCCACGCCAAGGGCGTGTACGTATGGGACAACAAGGGCAAGCAATACCTCGAAGGCATGGCGGGCCTGTGGTGCACGGCGCTTGGCTACGGCGAGGAGGAACTCGCTCGCGTCGCCGAGGAGCAGATGAAGAAGCTCGCCTATTCGCAGCTCTTCGCGGCCCGCACCAACGAGCCGAGCGTGCTCTTGGCAGAGAAGATCAAGTCCATGGTGCCGTTCGAGGCCGGGCGGGTGTTCTTCGGCCTTTCGGGCTCCGACGCCAACGACACCCAGGTGAAGCTGATGTGGTACTACCACAACCTCATCGGCAAGCCGGAACGCAAGAAGATCATCGCCCGGCGAGGCGGCTACCACGGCGTCACCGTGGCGAGCGGCAGCCTCACGGGCCTGCCGCCGTTCCACGCCCAGTTCGACCTGCCGCTGCCGAACGTGCTGCACACCGACTTCCCGCACTACTACCGCGAGCGGCAAGAGGGGGAGTCCGAGGAAGAGTTCGCCACCCGCATGGCGGATTCCCTCGAGGCGCTGATCCAGAGCGAGGGCCCCGACACCGTCGCCGCCTTCATCGCCGAGCCGGTGATGGGCGTCGGCGGGGTGATCGTGCCGCCGGCCGACTACTACCCGAAGATCCAGGCCGTACTCGACCGCCACGGCATCTTCTTCATCGACGACGAGGTGATCTGCGGCTTCGGCAGAACCGGCAAGGCGTTCGGAGCGGAGGCGGTGGGTATCCGTCCGACCACCATGACCATCGCCAAGGCAGTCTCGTCGGCCTACCTGCCCATCAGCGGCGTCATCATTCCGGAGTTCATCTACGAAGCCATGGTGGACGCGAGCCCGGAGGTCGGCAACTTTGCCCACGGCTTCACTTATTCCGGCCATCCGGTGTGCGCCGCCGTGGCCTTGCGCAACCTCGAAATCATGGAGGAACGCGAGATCTTCGCCCACGCCGCCAAGGTAGGCGAATCCTTCCAGGCCCGGCTCAACGCCTTGGCCGACCACCCGTTGGTAGGCGACACCCGCGGCGTCGGCCTCATCGGCGCCGTGGAACTCGTGGCCGACAAAGCCACCGCCAAGCCCTTCGATGCCTCCGCCGGCGTCGGTGCCCACTGCATGACCCGTGCACTGGAACACGGCCTTGTCACCCGCGCCTTGGGCGACGTTCTAGCTCTCTGCCCACCTCTGATCATCAGCGAGAACGAGGTGGACGAACTCTTCACCAGCCTCGAACAGGCCCTCGACGACACGCTTCGCTACGTGCAGGCGATGTAAGATGCCTTTAGGCGCGGGCTTGAGGAACGATGCCATGAAGCGCAAGGACGGCGATCGAGAGTTCCACGTGGATGTCCGCTTGTATCGCGATGGGACGATCGTCGCGACGAGTGCCGACATTCGCGGCTTTGTTTTGGAAGTGTCGTCATTTGATGCGTTGATCGTCGAGACGCAGCGCGTTGGTGAACGCCTGCTGCAGACGAACCACGGACTGTCAGGCGACGATATGGCCAATGTGGCTTATGTGTTGCGGGCTCGTCGGGTAAACGACGATGGTGCTCCGGTCCGCGCCGGGCACAACCCATCCGTAACGCTCTCGATTGACGAAGCTGCCGCCTTGGTTGCCTGAAGTGGGACCGATGGATGGCCGGATTCGAAAAGGAGGTGAAAAGGCGCCTCAGACAGGCAGGCTTCGAACGCATTCGGCAGCCTCGGGGGAGCCACGAGATTTGGGGCGGGGAGATTGACGGCGGCTACGTCGAAGTCACGGTTCCCGCATCCCTGAAGAAACGCCACACCGCCAACGCGATCTTGAAGGAAGCGGGAGGGCTGGGCAAAGTTTGATGCATCGGAATCCCGAAAGAGCCAACGTGACACCGGAACAGCCCGCATGGTCAGTCTCCGAGCGGCGTCTCGGCGAGATGCTCGCCCAGGCCGGCCATGTGACACAGCAGGACGTGGAGCGGGCGCTCGAGATCCAGCGCACCGTCGGCGGCCGTCTCGGCCCCCTCCTCGTGCGCACCGGTGCGCTGTCGGAGGATGCCCTGCTTGGTGTGGTGGCGGATCAGCTCGGCGCGACCTGGGTGCGAGATGCCGAAGACCTGCCGGAACCCCTCAGCCTCTATCGCTTCATGGACGCATCCCCCATCAAGCTCGACTGGTTCCTGGACCACGCCGTGCTGATGTGGCGTGGCGGCGAGGACGAGGCCACCGAAACCGAGGGCGAAGACGGCAACGGCGAACCCCCCGGCCCCCTCTGCTGTCTGGCCCGGGACTTAAGCGACCGTGCCCTGATGGAAGTGCTCACCCACTTCTATCCGACCGAGACGGTGGTCTTCCACGTCGCCGCCAACCACCACATCGACCGCCTTGTCGAAGCCGTGCGCAAGGAACGGGCGATGGAAGGGCTCTTCAGCGGCGACGTGGCGCGCCAGCTTCGGGAGATGGCCGAAGAGGCGCCCATCATCGAGCTCGTCAACAACCTGCTTGCCCAGGCGGTGGACATCGACGCCTCCGACATCCACGTCGAACCTGCCGAGGAGAGCTTCGTCGTGCGCATGCGGGTGGACGGCGTGCTGCACACTCGCCTCACCCAACCGCTCGATCGCTTCCCGGCGGTGGCCTCGCGCATCAAGCTCATCGCCGGCATCGACATCGCCGAGCGGCGCCTGCCCCAGGACGGCCGCATCAGCCGCCGCATCTCCGGTCGCGAGATGGACATCCGCGTCTCCACGGTGCCCTGTGCGCTCGGCGAGTCCATCGTGCTCAGGATGCTCGCCAAGGAACGCGAGGAACTCATCCTCGGCAACCTCGGCATGGAAGCGGACCACCTCGCCATGTTCCGAAGCTGGTTCCAGGCCACCAACGGCATCGTCCTCGTCACCGGCCCCACCGGGTCCGGCAAGTCCACCACCCTCGCCGCCGCCTTGCAGGAGGCGGACGACGGCGTGAAGAAGATCATCACCGTCGAAGACCCGGTGGAATACCAGATGCCGGGCATCATCCAGATCCAGACCCATGCCGAGATTGGCTACACCTTCGCAAGGGCCCTGCGTGCCATCCTGCGCCACGACCCGGACGTCATCATGATTGGCGAGATTCGCGACCTCGAAACCGCCGAGATCGCCATCCGCTCCGCCCTCACCGGCCACGTCGTGCTCTCCACCGTCCACACCAACGACGCCATCGCCAGCTTCACGCGCCTGATCGACATGGGCGTGGAGCCGTTCCTGGTCGCCGCCCCGGTGCGCGGCGTGCAGGCACAGCGCTTGGTGCGGCGGGTGTGCAAGCATTGCGCGGAACCGGTGCCGGCACCGTCGCATCTCGACGACCAGCTCGCGGCGCTCCCAGCCGATCTCGTCGGCAACGAATGGGTGCACGCGCCAGGCTGCGACCACTGCCAGCACACAGGCTTTCGGGGCCGCACCGGCATTTACGAACTCGCCCCCATGTCGGCGGAACTGCGCGACATGATCGTCGCCGGCGCCACCCTGAACGACCTCAAGCGCCACGCCCGCGCCAACGGCTGCCGCACCCTGGCCCAAGACGGCCTGATCAAGGCCTCCCGCGGCGTCACCACGGCAGAAGAGGTCACCCGACTCTCCCTCGTGGATGAGTGATGGACGGGCCTTTGGAGGGAAGGCATTCTGCCTTCCCTGCACGCCGTTAGGCGTGCTGGCGGGGTTCTAATTGCCAAGGATGCGCCTTCGGCGCCAGGGAAGGCAGAATGCCTTCCCTCCGAGGGCCTGTCACCAAGTCCGAGGTCGCGTCAGTGGAGCGAGGGCGTCTCGCCCTCGAACGCGCCCGCAGGGCGCGGGCTCCGGCTTGATGATCCCGAGCGATCCCGCCACACACCCAATTCGTCCCACGCACGTAGCAGGCAATGTCGCACAGTCGTGCGCGTGGACGGGCCTATAGGGCGCGGGCTCCGGCTTGATGGATAATCCACCGAGACATGCCAACGCTCACCTACAAGTCCATCGCACCCGACGGCCAAACCGTAAACGGCGAGGCCGACGCCGCCTCGCCTGAGGAACTCGCCCGAACCTTGGTCGCCGACGGCCACACCGTCATGGAAGTCGCCGAGGCCAAGGCCACCGCCGGCAGCTTCACCATTCGCCGCCGCCTCCGCGCCCGCGACTTGGTCGTCGCCTTCGGCGAACTGGCGACGCTCCTCGAATCCGGAGTTTCCCTTAGCGATGCCGTAACGGCTCAAGGCCGCGGCAGCTACCACCCGCAGCTCGTCGCTGGCTTCGAAGCCATCGGTCGCGAACTCCTGCGCGGTCAGAACTTCCTTGGCGCCTTGCGCGCGAGCGACCTAAACCTGCCGGACTACGTCTTCCACCTCGTCGAGGCTGGCGAACTGAGCGGCACGCTGGCCGAATCCTTGCGCGAGGCCGTGCAGCAGATGGACTACGACGAACGCGTCGCCTCCGACATGCGCGGCGCGCTCACCTATCCCGCGATCCTCATCGCCGGCGGCACCGCCGCCATCTTGGTCGTCTTCATGTTCGTGGTGCCGCAGTTCGCAGACATCCTGAACGATCACCCCGACCTGCCGCTGCTGGCCAATGTCGTGCTCACCACGGGCCTGTGGATGAACGACAACGGCGCCTGGCTCGGCCTCGCGCTCGTCGCCGGCATTGTTGCGGCCGCGATCGTCCTGCAGCGCCCAGTCGCCCGTCAGCGGGTCGTGGACATCCTCGCAAGCGCTCCGGTGCTTGGGCAGTGGTACACGGAACTCGACACCGCCAAGTGGGCCGCCGTGATGGGCGCCATGCTCGGCAGCCGCGTGGAACTCATGGACGCCCTCGATCTCGCCGGTCGCGGCGTCCGCATCAGCCGCCGCCGCACCATGCTGACCCAAGTGGCCGGCGACGTGCGCGGCGGCGTCGCCCTCTCCGAAGCGCTCGAGAGTCGCGCCGCCCTGACCCCCACCGGCTACAACCTTCTCCGCGTCGGCGAACAATCCGGCCAACTCGCGGAGATGGCCAAAGCCCTGGCGCGCCTCTACGAAGAAAACAGCGCCCGCCGCATGAAGCGCGTGCTGGCCCTGATCGAACCCCTTGCCATCATCTTCATCGGCGGCTTCCTGGGCCTCGTAATGATCGGCATCATGCTGGCCATCACCAGCGTCAACGAAGTGGCCCTCTAGCCGCCCAATCGCCGTGCTTTCGTATGGGACGGGCTTGTCCCGTCCCATGTCCGTCGGTGCATTCAACACAGGCGACCACAAGGGTCGCCCC
>VXPR01000142.1:7144-8714 GCA_009839405.1 Gammaproteobacteria bacterium | reverse complement strand
TTTCATCCCCCCCCCCCCACCCCGCGCCCCCCCCCCACCCGCCCCCCCCTGGGGGGGCGGGTGGAGGGGGGGGCGCCCTCCCTCCGGAGCGACCCCCCCCCAAGCGGTCGGCAAGTCAAAGTGCGCGGGCGAGCGCGACAGGCAAGATGGCAGCGCAACGCTCGCCGTGTTGGAATAGGTGGTTTTCACAGCGCCCCAGAGGATTCGCGATGAACATGCGGGAGGCCGAGACAGCGCTTCGCGCCTGCTTGCCGCGCAACGGCCTCGTCACCGATGCTGCGGCGGTGCGACCGTTCGAGACCGATGGCCTCACCGCCATCCGGCAGAAGCCTTGGGCCGTGGCGCTGCCCGACAACGTCCGTCAAGTGCGCGATGTGTTGGCCGCGTGTCGCCAACACGGCGTTCCGGTCGTCACCCGAGGCGCCGGCACGGGGCTCTCCGGCGGTGCCCGGCCCATGGCAGAGGGATTGCTCCTCGTGCTCTCGAAGCTTCGCTCAATTCGGGAGATCGACCTCGAGGCATGCACGGCCACGGTGGAACCCGGCGTCACCAACCTTTCCATCAGCCAGGCGGTGGCGCGGCATGGCCTTTTCTACGCTCCGGATCCGTCGTCACAGATCGCCTGCAGCATCGGCGGCAATGTGGCAGAGAACTCCGGTGGCGTGCACTGCCTGAAGTACGGCCTGACAGTCCACAACGTCCTCGGCATCCGCGTGCAGACCTACGAGGGCGCCGAACTCGTGCTTGGTGGCAAGGCGCTCGATGCACCTGGCTACGATCTGCTTGCCGCCATGGTGGGCTCGGAGGGAATGCTGGGCGTCGTGACCGAGGTTACGGTCAAGCTGCTTCCGTTGCCGCGCGCCAAGCGGGTGCTGCTGGCGGCGTTCGACGATGTGGAGACCGCTGGCGATGCGGTGGGCGCGATCATTGCCGCCGGCATCCTGCCGGCGGGGCTGGAGATGATGGATCGGCTCGCCATCAACGCCGCCGAGGATTTCGTCGAGGCCGGCTATCCCCGCGACGCCGCCGCCATCCTGCTGTGCGAAGTGGACGGCACGGAGCAGGAGGTAGAGACCGATGTCGCGCGCGTGCGCGGCGTGCTTGAGGCTCGTGGCGCCAGCGTGACGCTCGCGGAGACCGAGGAGGAGCAGGCCAAGCTCTGGCAAGGCCGCAAGGCCGCCTTCCCCGCCGCTGGCCGACTCGCGCCGGACTACTACTGCATGGATGGCACCATCCCCCGGAGCGAACTCGGCGGCGTTTTGCGTCGCATTGGCGAAATGTCCGACGCCTGCGGTCTTGCCGTCGCCAACGTCTTCCATGCCGGCGACGGCAACCTGCATCCCCTCATCCTCTACGACGCCAGCGTGCCAGGGCAGCTCGACCAGGCAGAGAAGCTGGGCGGGCAGATTCTGTCGCTTTGCGTGCAAGTGGGCGGCACCGTCACCGGCGAGCACGGCGTCGGCGTTGAGAAACTCGACACCATGTGCGAGCAGTTCGGCGCGCCTGAGCTGGCCCAGTTCCATCGTTTGAAGGAGGCGTTCGATCCCGCTGGCCTCATGAATCCGGGCAA
>VXPR01000142.1:0-7134 GCA_009839405.1 Gammaproteobacteria bacterium | reverse complement strand
GGGCAAGGCCATTCCAACGCTGGCGCGGTGTTCCGAGCTTGGTGGGATGCACGTTCACGGTGGCGCGCTGCCCTTTCCAGAACTCGATCGCCTTTAGTGCCTCGGCAGAGGGCAACAGGAGTGGCCATTTCCTTAAGCGGCGAAGACCGGGACGACGCCGAAGCAATAGTCGACACCGTTGCGGCCTCGTGCGCAGACGGTGACACCCTCGCCATCAGCGGCCACGGCAGCAAGCGGTTCCTCGGCGAGGCGCAGGCGAAAACGACGCTGTCCGTCGCCGGTCACACCGGTGTCATAGCCCACCGCCCCAACGAACTGGTGCTCACCGCGCGCGCTGGCACACCGCTGGCGCACATTGAACGGCTCCTCGACTCGCACCGTCAGATGCTCCCCTTCGATCCACCCCAATTCGGCGGCCAAGGCACGTTCGGTGGCGCCATCGCCACGGGCCTGGCCGGACCGGCACGCCCCTGGCGCGGTGGCGTGCGCGATTCGGTGCTCGGCGTTGAGATTGTCAACGGCTTGGGTGAGCGTCTGGTGTTCGGCGGCTCCGTCATCAAGAACGTGGCGGGTTACGACGTCTCACGTCTCGTTACCGGTGCATTCGGAACCCTTGGCGTGATCCTCTCCGCCAGCGTGCGCCTGCTGCCCAAACCGGAAGCGGAGCAAACGCTCGTCAGGGAGTGCGACGCCGCTCGCGCCGGCCGTTGGCTCCGTGCCTGGGCGCGCTGGCCCCTGCCCATCACCGCCACTTGCTTCGATGGTGGCCTGCTGCGCGTGCGGGTGTCGGGAGCGCGCACGGCCATTGCCGACGCGGCAACCGAACTCGGTATGCCCATGCGGGATCCGGATCCCACCTTCTGGCAACGCGTGCGAGACCACGACCATCCCTGGTTTGACGGCGATGCCCCGCTGACGCGCATCGCCATCCCCCGCGGCACCCCCTTCGAGCGCGACGATGCCTTGATCGAGTGGGGCGGCAGCCAGGCATGGCTGCGGGACGACGACGTTGAGGCTCCCCCGGGGGGGCACGTCCGGAGCTATCGACCGGCTGTGGCAACCGCGGTAACGAATGCTGCCCTCGCTCGCTACATGCAGCGCATCAAAGACGCCTTCGACCCCAAGGGCGTGCTCAACCCCGGCCTTGTGCCGCTGGACGCTGCATGAAGACCGACATACCAGCCGCTACCCTTGCCACGCCACGTGGCGCTCGCGCCGACGAAATCCTGCGCTCGTGCGTCCATTGCGGCTTCTGCAACGCCACATGCCCCACCTATCAGGTGCGCGGCAACGAGCTGGACGGCCCCCGTGGGCGCATCTATCTCATCAAGGACATGCTCGAATCCGGCACGGTCAGCGACGCCGCCAAGCTGCATCTCGACCGTTGCCTCACCTGCCGCGCCTGCGAGACCACCTGCCCTTCCGGCGTGCCGTATGGCGAGCTTGCGGAAATCGGCCGGGAAATCGTCGCAGAGGAACGCGGACGCGGGGGCCTCGTCAAGCGCCTTCTGCTGGCGACCGTGCCTCGGCCGCGTCTGCTGCAGGCGCTGTTGCGTCTGGCGCGGCCGCTTCGGTGGCTCGCGCCCAGGGCGCATCGCCGACTGTTGCGCAAGCCGCCGCCAAGCCCGGAGCCGGAGTCCACGGGGTCGGTGCTGGTGCTGCAGGGATGCGTGCAGCGGGTGGTGACGCCGGAGGTGAACGCCCATCTTGCGGATCTACTCAACGCACGCGGGGTGAAGGCCTTCAGCCTGGCCCAGGAGGGCTGTTGCGGCGGCCTCCCACTGCACCTGGGCGAGACCTTCGACGCCCTCGCCAGGGCGCGGCGTAATGTGCGGCAACTGGAGTCGCATGACACGGCTGCAAAAGCCGATGCAATCGTATCGACGGCCAGCGGCTGCGGCGTCACTTGGAAGGAATATGGCCGGCTGCTCGGCACCGACGCGGCCAAGGCTGTCGCGTCTCGGGTTCGCGACGTGGCGGAAGTGCTCGAAGGGTTCGAGTTCCGCAAGCGCGACGACATCGACCGTGTCGCCTGGCACCCGCCCTGCTCGCTGCAGCACGGCCAGCGAATTGGCGGCATCGTCGAGGGAATCCTGCAGCGTACCGGCTACCGACTGACGCGAGTGCCCGACGCCCACCTCTGCTGTGGCTCCGCCGGCACCTATTCGATCCTGCAGCCGAAGCTCGCCGCCGAGCTCAAGGATCGCAAGGCCGACGCACTGATGTCGGACGAGCCGGACGTGATCGCTACCGCCAACATCGGTTGTCAGACGCATTTGGACGATGCCGTCCCGAAGCCGGTACTGCACTGGATTGAGCTGCTTCGCTGAGCCTCAGCTTGCGTGGAGAGGCTGCCCGGTTGAACAAGACCCAAGCGCGCAAGAGCCTCATCGCGGCAATCCGCAGCGGCGACATAGACTCGGTGGCACGGGAGCTTGAACGACGCCCCGATGTGGTGGACGCCCCCAATGCGCATGGCAACACGGCGGCAAGCGAAGCAGTGTCCCAAGGCGACCTCGAGATCGTGCGCCTGCTTGTCGAGCGCGGCGCGGATGTGCGGCAAGTCAATGGCGGTGGCTCGTCGCTACTTGATCGAGCCGCCAGCGCAGGCCAACGGGCCATCGCGAAGTACCTCGTCGCATGTGGATGCCCCTACTTGCCGCACCACGCGACCGCAATCGACGACATCGATGGATTCACCCAAATGCTGGCGGGCGACGAAGCAGCGGCGCACGCGCGCGACCGCCGCCATGCCACACCGTTGCATCATGCAGCCCGTGGAGACTCGACGCGTTGCGTGGGAGCATTGTTGACGGCCGGCGCCGACCCGCGGGCCACCGATCGCCACGGCCACGAGCCCCTCGCCTATGCCGTCGAGGCAAACGCCCTGCGAGCGGCACGTGCCCTGCTCGACGCTGGCGCGAACTGCAACGCCGCCGCCGGCCACAACGGCGGGGTGATGCTGCACCGCGCGCTCAGCAATCGACACCTCGACATGGCCAAGCTTCTGTTGGAACAAGGCGCGTCGCCGAACCGATGCGACCACGCTGGCAAAAGCGCGCTGCACGAGGCCGTAGCCATCTCGAGCCGCAACGCCGTGGAGCTAGTTTTGCGCTTCGATCCCGACCTAACCGCGCGTACCCGCAAGACGCGCATGCAACCCGGCAACGAAACGCCTCTCGACTACGCGGTCCGCCGCCGCCTGCCCGCCATCGCTGGGTTGATCCGGCAAGCATCAGAGACCTAGGGCCTCAGCACAAGTCCCCTTTCACCGACAGTCGACTGCAGCTGGAGGGAGCGGCTCATAATGCAAGACCTGCCCAAGAACGCGAAGGACTCCCCGTGAACACAAGCGACTTCGTAACGCCACGCGGCCTCGGTCAGGGCGGCCTGACCGTTACACCACTGGGCTTCGGCGGCGGCACCATCGGCAATCCTGCGATCAGCAACGAAGCCAGCCTCGCCACCGTTGCTTCCGCGTGGGAGACGGGAGTTCGATTCTTCGACACCGCGCCTTGGTATGGCCTGGGTCGGTCCGAACGGAGGCTGGGGTTGGCGCTCTCATCCCTGGCGCCACGCGCCGACTATCGCATCAACACCAAGGTGGGGAAGCGGCTCGTGCCCGAGGCTTCCCGCGACGACGCAAACCGCACGCTGAGCCCAAACGGCCAGGTGCGAACGCCAAGGGACCGCCACACAGGAATGCGCGTTCGGTTCGCCTACGACGCCGACTCGCTTCAGCGCCAGCACGAGGACTCGTTGCAGCGACTCGGCACGTCACTCGTCGACACCCTGACCATCCACGACATCGACCTCGGCTACCACTCCCCCGAGCAAGTCGAAGCACATCTGGCAGAGCTCGCAAGACAGGGTGGAGCCGACTATCTACATGCACTGCGCGCCGACGGCGCAATTGCCGCCATCGGCTGCGGCTGCAACCTGGAGGCGCGCAACGCCAGCAGTTGGGATGTAGTCGCCGGAGGCGCATCCAGTCCCCACGAGGAACTTTGCGAACGCATCGCGGACATCGTGGAGCTCGACTTTTTCGTCGTTGCCGGCGGTTACACGCTGCTGGAAACCCGCGCCCTGCGACGCATCCTGCCGCTTTGCGAGGAACGCGACATCAGCGTCGTGATCGCCGCGCCCTACGCCAGCGGCTGGCTCGCAAACCCGGATGGCGCGACGACGTACATGTACGAGAAGGCCCCGGATTGGGTTGTGGAGCGATCGGCGCGCATGTCCCGCATCTGCGCCGCGCACGAAGTGTCGCTGGCCAGCGTCGCGCTGCAGTTCGTGCTGGCGCATCCGGCAGTGGCAGCAGCCATCCCCGGTGCCCGCTCGCCCCAAGAGCCGCGTGCCAACCGCGAGAACCTCGAAGCCAACGTGCCAGCCGAGCTTTGGCATGCCTTGCGCAGCGAGGGATTACTACCGGACGCGGCGCCAACGCCTGAACCTTAGCCCGCATTTCTCACCAGCCCGGGATTGCGGCGTGATTCGTCGCACCAACGCCCGACGGTGTTTATACTGCCGCGCCATTGCCTTGCGACCCGACATTCTTCACGACACCCAGGAGCGGAAATCAGCCGATGAGCATCGCGAGCCTCACCAACATCCTGAAGATCTTCGGCGGCGGCGAGCCGACGGCGGAAGAGAAGAACGACCTCGTCAAGGAAACCGTGCTCCTGACCTTGGCCCGCGCCTCGGCCGCGGACAGCAACATCAAGCACATCGAGATCGAGACAGTGCGGGATGTGGTGGAGAAGACCACTGGTGAACAGGTAACCGCCCACGACGTGCGCATGGCCGCGCACTCCCGCCTCTATGAGTCCGCGCCCCTCGAACGCCATCTCGCCAGCGTCGCCCGCAAGGTGGATGCTCAAGACCGCGCCATGATCGCCGGCGCGCTCGCCGACGTGATCCTGAGCGACGGCCGCGTCAGCTCCCGCGAAGTCGGTTTCTACAACATGGTGGCCGAGGCCCTCTCGCTCACCCCTGCCGAAATCGCCGGTCTGTTCGAGAGCACCTGACGGCGCGGCCCCTTAGCGGCGAGGGTCAAAAACCACGCGCCCCGTAGTCTGCCGCTCCGCGAGCCGCCGCAGCGCCTGCGGGACGGCGTCGAAGTCGATCACCTCGCTCACGAAAGGCTTGATCTCGCCGCGTTCCAATTGCCCGTGCAGATCGGCGTAGCACTTGCGCACGAGGTCAATGCGGCGTTCGCGGTAGCCGCCCATGTGGACCCCGATCACCGCGTAGTTCTTCACCAGCACGTGGTTCGCTGGCGTGGATGGAATCCGGCCGCTGGCAAAGCCGATCACCAGCAACCGTCCTTCCCAGGCAAGGAGCCGCCGCGCCGTGTCGGACCAATCGCCGCCGACCGGATCGAAGATTACGTCTACGCCGCGACCGCCCGTTAACTCCATCACCGTCGCGTACAGGTCTTCCGCTTCGTAGTCGATCACAGCGTCCGCGCCGAGGTCGCGACATATTGCAGTCTTCTCTCCGCCGCCCGCCGCGGCTGCCACCCAACAGCCATGCGAGCGCGCCAACCGAATGGCCGCGGAACCAACGCCGCCAGCCCCCGCCAACACCAGCACCGTCTCGCCGGGCTGCAGCCGACCGCGGTGGTGCAACGCAAACCAAGCCGTGCCAAAGGTGATGTGGGCAGCCATCGCGTCGATGGAAGCGACGCCATCCGGCACAGGATGGGCAAGATCCCCCGCCAACACCGCGCATTCCGCAAATCCGCCCCAAGGCGCAACCGTGGGCCCGACGATGCGCTCGCCAGCCCTATGGGGCGAGTCGGGCGATGAATCGACGACGGTTCCTGTCGCATTCATCCCGGGCGTGAACGGCACCTCGTGGCGCACCTGATACTGGCCTCGGCATTGCAGGATATCGGCGAAGTTGAGATCGGTAGCCTCGACCCGAACCACCACAGCATCGGAGCGTACGGAAGCGGCTTCCTTCGCAGTCGGATCGGCCATGTCCACGGCGGCCAGCTCCGTCCACGGGTCGCCGAGCCGAGGCAGCCGCCAAGCCCTCATGCGGTCTTTGAAGGAGTCCCTTGGGCTGAGAGCGAACGAGACGGCTGTTGCTCGAACGAGTGACTGGGCTGGGCCGGGGCCGAGCGGACAAGCCGCGCCACGCCGCCTTTCGGGTGCTTGGGGGCTTTCGCACTCGCGCGATCGTCCAAGCTGGCGACAAGATGCGCCGCGAGGTCGCGGGCGTCGTCTTCGGCACCGTGGATGAAGCTCGACTTGCGGCGACGAAGGAAGCTGAGGCCCAGGACGTACAGCCCCGGCACGGCCACCACGCCGCCGTCGTGGCGCAGCTTGCCCTTGCGATCGAAGGCCGGGGCGTCGAGCCAAGACAGGTCCGGCGAATAGCCGGTGGCCCACACGACGTTGCGAATGCCCTCGCCGCCGAAGCGCAGGCTCAGCTCCGGTTCCGCCGGCACCCGGGTGGCGTCGAATCGATGCGCTGGCTCAACATTGGCCACGAGTTCCCGGCCGCCTTCCATCGCCCATTCATCGAGCGTGTTCAGCAGCCGGTTCATCTTGAGATCGGCAAGCTTGCAGATGTTGGCGAGCGAACCGGAAAAGAGCGCCCGGTCGCCCTGGATGCCGCCCAAGCGCCCCACCAGCCGCACGCCCTGATCGGAAAGTGCATTGAGGTCGAGGTCGCGTCGCTCCGGCGTGCCCACCAACTGCGGCGAAGGGATGTTGCGGGCACGAACCAGATCGTCGATCTCGCCGATGCCTTCGTCGAGAATCCCAGCGTGCGTCATCCACCACTGAATGTCCTTGCCGCGATAGACCCGAGGCAAGCGCACGTGCTCCCCCACCGAAAGCGTTACCGGACGACCGGAACGGTGGATTTCCTCCGCAAGCTGGACTCCGGTGGCGGATGCGCCCACCACGAGCGTCTTACCGGCTTCGAGATCGTCCGGGCGCCGGTAGTCTCGTGCCGTAATCGCGTGAACGCCCGGCGGCAGGTCCGCCGCACATTTCGGCACGTTGGCAACGTTGCAGGCGCCACTCGCGAGCACGCATGCCCCGGCGAACCAAGTGCCGCGATCGGTGTCGAGGGCGAACCCGCCCTCGCCAGCGGACACCCGCTCCACCGGAGTCTGGG
>VXPR01000268.1:3922-8771 GCA_009839405.1 Gammaproteobacteria bacterium | reverse complement strand
GCCTTCGTAGGGGCGACCCTTGTGGTCGCCCGTCCAGGCCAACCCAAGACCCTCGCGTACACTCGAACATCGAAGTGCAAGGAACTGGCAAATGCGGATGAGATGGCTAACTTGCGTCGCCTTTGCGGCGCTGGCGATGTCCGCTGCGGCGGAACCGCCAGCCGCAACGGTACTGGACGAATACGTCAACGCCCCCGACGACAGCTACTCTTGGCAGGTCGCCGCGACTCACCCGGGCGAGCATGTCGACACCGTCGTCATCGATCTCGTCTCGCAGCATTGGCTAACGCCGGAGCAGGTGGATCGAACCGAATGGCGGCATTGGCTAGTGGTGGCGATTCCGAAGGAGACGAGCGTTAACGCCGCGCTCCTCTTCATCGGCGGCGGCAGCAACGCGGCCCCCGGCGAGGCAGAACCACCGGGCCCGAACGAGCGCATGATCCAGATCGCTGCTGCGACGGGAACGGTGGCGGCGGAACTGCGCATGGTGCCGAACCAGCCGCTTACGTTCCACGGCGACGGCCAGCCGCGCTGGGAAGACGACCTCATCGGCTACGCCTGGGCGCACTATCTCGAAACCGGTGACCCGGCATGGCTGCCGCGCGGCCCGATGGTGAAAAGCGCCGTTCGCGCAATGGACGCGCTGGAGGAATTCTCCGCCGGACGCGACGACATCGCCAATGTCAGCCGCTTCGTCGTCGCCGGCGGCTCCAAGCGAGGCTGGACCACCTGGCTCACCGGCGCGATGGACTCGCGCGTGGTCGCCATCGCCCCCATCGTCATCGACGTGCTCAGCGTCGATGCCTCCATGCGCCACCACTTCGCCGCCTACGGCTTCTGGGCGCCGGCCATCGGCAACTACGTCGCCCACGGAATCATGCAGCGCATGGATCACCCGCGCCTCGCGGAGATCTACCGCCTCGTGGACCCACATGCCTACCTGCACCGTCTCACCATCCCCAAGCTGGTGCTGAACGCGGCTGGCGATCAGTTCTTCCTGCCGGACTCGTCGCAGTTCTATTGGAACGACCTGCGCGGCGAAAGCTACCTGCGCTACGTCGCCAACGCCGACCACGGCATGGACGGCAGCGACGCCCTCCACACGCTGACGGCCTTTCACTCGCTGATGGTGCGTGGCGAGAAGCCTCCGCAGCTATCTTGGACGCGCACTGATGGCACCCTAACGGCTCTCGCAACGCCCAAGCCGCAAGCGGCGCGACTGTGGCAAGCGACCAATCCCCGCGCTCGGGACTTCCGCGTCGAGACCTTGGGCCGCGAGTACGTCGCCTCGCCCCTAACGCCAAACCAGGACGGCACATACACGGCACCGGTGACCCGACCTGGACAAGGCTGGTCCGCCTACTTCATGGAGTTCGACTGGGACGTAGGCGCCGCCGCCCCCTTCAAGCTAACGACCGAAGTGGTGGTCACCCCCGACGATCTACCCTTCTCGGACAAGCCTCCCAGCCTGCCACCATCAGCTACCGTCACCTGCAACGCCAGCAGTCCGGAAGCCGCCAAGCAACTGGCGGGAGACTTGCCAGACGCCTTGGCCGAAGCAGGCTTCACGCCACACCGCCTCGACACCAAGCTCGACGGCGCAGACCTCTACCTCAACTGGCCAATCACCGCCCGCGTCGGCGAAGAACTGCAAGCCGTCCGTACGTACCTCGCCCGTCAACAATGCGACGCCCCCGCATTGCAGCTCGAATCCGGCCCCACCATCACGCTCCCGCCGGTGCCGCGGTAGCCTGATTGGACGACGGCCGCCTACTCAGGCCAGGCTCAAGCGCTTGCGCGGCACGATGCCGGCAGTCGCCGCAAGCCTGTATTGAGGCGTGGTTTTCGGAAGCCTGAATGCGCCGCTTGCTAGCCAGACGAATGCGGGGAGAGTCCCATTGGTCTCGGTTAGCCGACCGAGTGGCTCCCCTTCGCTGGCGAGCCAATCCTTGAGCCACCGAAGCTTGTTCAGCACAGCACGAACTTCGCTGGTCTGTGCGCTATGCACCTCGATCCAGAGTGCGAGTTCGCGATTTCCGTTCCGGTAACCGATGCCGTAGTCCCACCGCGAGTCGTCGGGCATGGTTGCTCGCAGAGCGTCATCGAGGTTGATGCTCCCTGTCAGACGCCTAGTGTCTGCGCATCTGACAAGGCCACGATGCGCGTTTTCGAGCGCTTGAACGCCGACGCGGTACGCTCCCGCAACGGAAGGCACGGACTCGACTGCCTCCTCAAATGCGGTTCGACGAGGCTGCCTAGCCACGCCGGTTAGCCACCTCCGCGACGACTTCACCGGCAGTGCCGGCAAACTCCGTCAGGCCGCCCCAACCGCGTTCCGCGTCCTCCTCGGCACCGGGGTCGAGTTGTGAGATGTCCTGTACAGGTTCACCTTGGGGAAAGAAGTACACGCGCAGTTCGCGGGCCAGCACCGACTCGGCCAACTGCATCATCGCCTTGCGGGATGCTGGTGGCTGGCGGCTATTCTCAACACCCAACAGCTTGAGCACATCTGCGGCGGTGCCGTCGCAATCTTGCATGAATCGCAGTGCCCACATCAGGTCCAGCACATGAGACGAGTGCGTGGAAAGGCAAACTCTATAGCCCCGCGAAATGAGCTCCATCACGACCGCCAACACAGCCGTGATGGCGTAGGGGTGAAGCCCCATCTCGGGCTCTTCGATCACAACCCACTCAGGCAGGCCGCGGCCGGAGGTTCTTGCGGGCGGCAAAAGATGATAGAAGCCCAATAGTAACGGCGTGAACTCCCGCTGGCCGGCGGACCACACGAGATAGGGGAGGACGGTGCCTTCCTCATTCCGCAGAACGAAACGGCGCTGCATTTGCGACACTTCCATGCGGAGTTCGAACCCCGGGAAAACGCGTGCCGCGAGAGGCTCCCGTAGCGCCTGCTTCAGCCGATAGCGCTGCGGAAACAAGCGGCCAGAGCTAGAGAAATCTGTCTGGACGAGCTGGTGCAGCTTGTCGCTGAACGCACGCAGCACAAAAGGGTCTCCAGCATGGTAGTCCGAGAACGGGTGGGTAAAGCCATCCCGAACACCCATGACCCGTTGAGCGGGAATGTAGAAGAGCGCCTCGCCGGCCTCACCCTCCTTGCTTTTGCGCCTCTTGCTCAGCGCTGCCAGTTCGACTTTCCGACCATTCTGTAGAAGCGTGGATGCCTTGGACTCGAGCAGGGCAGAACCCTCGCCGAAGTAAAGGTGCGAGAACTCCCCGGCATCGGCCCATTCGAGCCCGAACCGGTGCATTTCGGCATGAATCGACCGTCGGTCCAGCAGGAGCTTTAGCAGTTGAAGGAGAATGCTCTTGCCTGTCGCCTGCGGCCCCACCAGAACGGTTAGGTCACCGAACGTGACGTCTGCGTCAGCGATCGGGCCGAAGGCCTTTACCTTGATCCTCACGAGCTTGGCGTCTCCAAACAGGCGGCGCGATCATACACAGGGATGCACCCCCTACCTGAGGTAGCGCGACACCACGTTTTCCAGGAGTTCCTGGCGGCCACTCACGGGCGTCAGGTCTGCCCTGCCCTCTCGCGCATGTTCCGAGAGCGATGCAAGCGACTCGGTGCCGGCGAGGATGCTCTGGCCGAGTTCGCCGTCCCAACCGGCGTAGCGTTCCGCCACGTTGCTTTCGAGTTCGCCGCCTTCGATTAGGGCGGCGGCGTTGACGAGGCCCCTCGCCAGGGTGTCCATGCCGCCGATGTGGCCGTGGAAGAGGTCTTCGCGGGCCATGCTTTGGCGGCGAAGCTTGGCGTCGAAGTTGAAGCCGCCGGTGCCGAGGCCGCCGGCGCCCAAGATTTCGCGCAGCACCAAGGTTGCCTCTTCGATGCCGTTGGGAAACTGGTCGGTGTCCCAGCCGTTTTGGGCATCGCCGCGGTTGGCGTCGACGCTGCCGAAGATGCCGTGGGCGATGGCGTAGGCGACCTCGTGCTGGAAGGTGTGGCCGGCGAGGGTGGCGTGGTTGCACTCGATGTTGAGCTTGAACTCGTCCGCGATGCCGTACTTCTGCAGGAAGGCGTAGCAGGCGGCGGCGTCGTAGTCGTATTGGTGCTTGGTGGGTTCGCAGGGCTTCGGTTCGATCAGGAGCGTGCCGTCGAAGCCGATGCGGTGCTTGTGTTCCACCACCATGTTCATAAAGCGCCCGAGCTGGTCGGACTCGCGCTTGAGGTTGGTGTTGAGGAGGGTGTCGTAGCCCTCTCGGCCACCCCAGAGGACGTAGTTCTCGCCGCCAAGCTGGTGCGTGAGGTCCAGCACGCAGCGCACTTGGGCGGCGGCATGGGCGAAGACCTCCGGGTTCGGATTGGTCGCGGCACCGGCGGCGTAGCGCGGATGGCCGAAGAGGTTCGCCGTGCCCCAGAGGAGCTTGACGCCGGTGCGATCCATCGCCTCGGCGAGGTCTTCGCCGATGGTCTTGAGGTTGGCCTCGGATTCCGCATAGGTGTCGCCTTCCGGCGCCACGTCGCGGTCGTGGAAGCAGAAGTAGGGCACGGTGAGTTTCTCGAAGAACTCGAAGGCGGCTGCCAGCTTGTCGCGGGCGGCGACCATTTCGTCGTTGCGGCCGCGCCAGGGGCGGTCCCACGTTCCATCGCCGAAGACGTCGTCGCCCGGTGCGTCGAACGAGTGCCAGTAGCAGACGGCGAAGCGGAGGTGTTCGGCCATGGTCCTGCCGAGAACCACGGCGTCGGCGTCGTAGTGACGGAAAGCGAAGGGGTTAGTGGATTCTGGACCTTCGTAGCGGACAGTCTCGACGTTGGGGAAAAAGCTCATTGGGGTTCTCGCGCAAGTGTTCGGGGGCGATGGTAGCGTGCCGGCTACCTGACGGGCCTTTGGAG
>VXPR01000268.1:0-3912 GCA_009839405.1 Gammaproteobacteria bacterium | reverse complement strand
CTCTGTTCGCTCTCCCCGATCCGCTCCCCCGCCATCCCCGCGGGGGCGGGCGGCCGCGCCGCCCCCCCCCCCCCCGACGCGCCCTTCAGGGCGCGCTAGCGCGCGCAAGCGCGCTGTGGCTCCGTCAAGAGTTCGTGAAGAGGCGCCTATCGGCGCCAGGGAAGGCAGAATGCCTTCCCTCCGAAGGCCCGTCTAGGTGCGGTGGAGGGTGGGGAAGCGGGGCTTTAGGTCTTGGTAGAGGTCGCGGAAAACGCTTAGGCGTTCGGTAGCGCGGCCGACGGCCTCGGGGTTTGGTTCGATCACGGCTTCGATGGGGGCTGGTGGGCAGATGGTCTGTGGGTCCGCGCCGGTTGCAGCTATTGCGGCTAGGCGGGCCGCGCCTAGGGCTGGGCCGACGGCGGCGTCTTGGCGGTAGGTCAGGGGGCGAGCTAGGGCTGCGGCCAACGTCTTGCCCCAGAAGAGGCTTTGGGCGCCGCCGCCGATTACGCTGACTTCGCCCAGGTTTGCACCGGCGTCTATGAGGGCCTGCTGGCCGTCTGCCAAAGCGAACGCCACGCCTTCGAGCACGGCCCCGCCTAGTTGGGCGCGGTTCGTGTCGTGGTTTAGGCCGACGAATGCGCCGAGGGCGTTGGCATCATTGTGCGGCGTGCGTTCGCCGGACAGGTATGGCAAGAAGAACAGGGCCCCGGGTTCGACTCCTTCGGCCTCGATTTCGTCGATGAGGTCGGCTTCCGAATCTGCATGAGTCAGCGCGGTGACCCACGTGAGCGCGCTGGCAGCGGAGAGGATCACGGACATCTGGTGCCACAGTCCCGGCAAGGCGTGGCAGAAGGCGTGTACGCCGCCGGCGGGATTGGGCCGATAGATCGTGTCGGGAGCGAAATAGACGCCGGAGGTTCCGAGTGAGACGAAGCTCGCGCCCGGCGCGATGGCACCCACGCCGACGGCACCTGCCGCTTGATCACCTGCGCCGCCGACCACCGGCACTTCGCGCATTCCCCAGATTTTGGCGAGGTCGGGGCGGAGGGTGCCGGAGACTTCGGACCCTTCCACCAAGCGTGGCATCAGGGCGGAGTCGAGCTCCGTCGCTGCCAGCATCTCGTCAGACCAGGCCCGCTTCGACACATCGAGCCACAGCGTGCCGGAGGCGTCCGACATCTCGCTCACGAACTCGCCCGTGAGCCGATGCCGGAGCCAGTCCTTCGGCAGCAACACCTTGCGCGTGGCGGCGAACAAGGTCGGTTCGTGGCGGCGCACCCAGATGAGCTTCGGTGCCGTAAAGCCGGGCATGGCACGGTTGCCAGTGCGTGAGAGGACTTCGGTGTGTTCCTCCATCCATTCGCATTCGGCGTCTGCGCGCCCGTCGTTCCAGAGGATGGCGGGACGCAGCACCTCGTCGCCCTCGCCCAGGAGCACCGCGCCGTGCATTTGGCCGGATAGGCCAACGGCGTCCACCCTGGGTAGATGGTCTCGCAGTTGGCCCATCGCCCGTTCGAGCGCTTGCCACCAATGCTCCGGGTTCTGCTCGCTCATCTTCGGGCCGGGGCGCGAGACATCGAGCCGGGCGGTTGCTTCGGCCACGACCTCCCGGCTGGCATCGCTCGCGCCGGAACCGGAAACGGTCACCACCGCCTTCACGGAGGAGGTGCCGAGATCGATGCCAAGTTGCATCGGTGTAAGGGGCTATTCGGCGGCGCGGATGGTCGCGAGGAGGTAGTCGACGACGTCGAGCATTTGCTCCTGGCCGCCGGCCATGTCGGTCTCGATCCGATAGGTGCCGTTGACGATCATCGTCGGCACGCCGGTGGCGCGGTACATGCGGGTGCTGGCGTCGGCCTTGCGCACGCGGCTCTGGACGCCGAACGAGCCGAACACGCGCAGGAATTCCTCCCGCTCCACGTCCGCCTCGCGCTCGAACAGGCGAGCGAGCAACTCCGCGCGATTCATCTCCAGCCGATAGACATGCACGCCCTCGAAGATTGGGGTGTGGACTTCGCCCAGCACGTCGAGGAGTTCAGCGGTGTAGAACGCCTGCGCCAGGGCCGCCCAGTAGGAGTTGAAGACGGCGGGAACGCGGTGGAAATCCACATCGTCCGGCACCGTTTCGAGCCAGCGCTCCACCGCCGGATCGAAGTTGAAGCAGTGAATGCAGCCATAGGAGAAGAGCTCCACCACCTCGATGCGGTCGGGGTCGCGGGTGTCCACCGGCGTTGGCAGCCGGACATAGTGCCGACCTTCCTGATATGTGACGGTGGCTTCCTGTGCCAGCGAAGGCCCCGCCAGCACGGTTGCCGCAAGCACAAGGACAAGGGCGCGGCCAGGGATTGCCGAGCCCAGAACCTTGCGCGCGTCCATCAATAAAGGCCCAGGATGTAGTTCGCCACGGCCTTGATTTCGCCATCGGTCATGTTGGCCGCCACGTCGCGCATCACGCCGCCGTTATTCTCGTCGGTTGCGCGGTCGCCCTCGCGGTAGGCGGTCATTTGGGCGATGGTGTAATCCGGATGCTGGCCGGCGAGACGCGGAAAGCCCGCCAGCGCATTGCCGGCGCCGTCCGGTGCATGGCACGCGGTGCAGGCGGCAACGCCCTTGTCGAGAATGCCGCCGCGGTAGATAGCTTCCCCCAAGGCGAGATCGGCATCCTTGGCCTGTCCGGCCGCCACCGGCTGCGCGGCGTAGTGCTCGGCAAGTTCGCGGATGTCTTCGTCGCTCATGTTGTCGAGTTGGCCGGCCATCAACGGCGCCGGCCGGTCGCCGTCGCGCATCAGGATCATCTGCCGCTCGAGATAGGCCACGTTCTGGCCGCCGAGGTTCGGGTAGATGGGCGAGAGGCTGTTGCCGTCTTCGGCGTGGCAGGCGACGCAAGGGCCGGCGAGGTCGCTCGCGACGCTCGTGGCAGGGGCCAGCGCGACGACGATGGCGAGGGCGATGGCTGCATGGACGGAGCGCTTGGGCATGGTTCGCGTTTGTCCCTTGGAAAGAAGCTTTTTCGTGGCGCGCCCTAGAGGACCGAAGGATCTCACCGCACGAACAAATGCGCCGTAAACTGGACCGTGCTTGCAAGGCGGCGCGGATTATAGAACACGGTGCCCGAAACGCTACCGGCTCGGCCACAGATGCGGCCCCTCACCTGCACGTTCCTCGGCAGCGCCGACCGACTGGCACGCTGTCCCCCGGACGACGAGCTGGAAGTGGCATTCGTGGGGCGCTCCAACGCCGGCAAGTCGAGCACGCTGAACCGGCTGTGCGGACGCGCCGGCGGCAAGCGGGCGCTGGCGCGGGTGAGCAAAACGCCGGGGCGCACGCGGCTCATCAATTTCTTCTCCGTGGAGGGCGGCGGGCGGCTCGTGGACCTGCCAGGCTATGGCTTTGCCAGCGCCAGCAAGGCCGAGCGGGACGCGTGGAACCGCGCCATCGACGACTACCTGCATGAACGCAGCGGGCTGCGGCTGGTGGTGGTGGTGATGGACGCCCGGCGGCCGTTGCAGCCGATGGACCGCGCCATGGTCGAGTGGTGCATGGACCAGGACCTGCCGGTGCTGGCGCTGCTGAACAAGGCGGACAAGCTCAAGGCCGGGGCGAGGAAGCGGATGCTGCGGGAGGTTCGGGCAGAGCCGGGAGGAACGGGCGCGGAGCTCTTTTCCGCGGTCACGGGGCTTGGGGTGGAAGCCGTGCTTGGGACGATTCGGGGGGCGCTTTCGAGCGGGAAGTTGGGAGACCTACCCCCGGCCCAGACAGGCGAGGGCGCTGCGCCGTAGTCCCGTCTCGAATTCGTCGGCGCATTCAGGACGGGCGACCACAAGGGTCGCCCCTACGAGGCCCGTGCCGAATTCGTCGATGCGCTTCAACGCATTCCTCGTAGGGGACGGGCTTGTCCCGTCCCGGGGGGGGGGGGGGGGGGGGGGGGGGGGG
>VXPR01000404.1 GCA_009839405.1 Gammaproteobacteria bacterium | reverse complement strand
GACCTGTTGCTGCACGATGCCCTGTCGCTGCCGATCATCGCCGGAATGGAAGCTGCGGCCAGAAACTCCGGCCGCATCCGCGCCGCCACCATCTTGCACGACATCCAGGACTACCACGCCCATGCCGCCCACCTTGCGCCGCTGGCGCAGGAAGCGAATGTGCGCATGCTCGCCCTCTATCACTTCGTGCCGGCACCACGAAACCACCTGCTCGAGCAGATGTTCCGTCGCGACTTGCCGAGCGATGCGGTGCTCACCACCGAAGGCATGGTATTCGAGCTGCCGGCGGGGGGGATGGACATTCACGTTCGCTAACGCGCCCTGGCGCCTCTGCCGACCCCCGCCCGCCACCGCCGTTTGTGGGGATGCGAGGGCCTTCCTGTCACTCCCCCCTTGCGAGGGAGTCGAAAAGCGCCTCGCTTTTCTTAAGGGGGGCTTCTTCCAGTACTCAACTCCGGCGCACGCGCCGTTTTCTACGGCGCAGCCCCTAGCCGTGGCCGGTCGAGGGGCCGTAGGGGACGGGTTTGTCCCACTCCTACGAGGCACTAGAACAGCGCTTCGCACCCCGTACCCGCCAGGATCTTCTCCGCGGCCGTCCGGTCCTCGCCGGTTAGGCGGGCGTATTCCTGGCGTACCCATTGCAGGCACTTGGCTTGGTACGGGAACGGCGGCTGCATCCAGCGCTGGCCGTCGATTTCCGCTTGCACCTGTTCCGCGCCGGTGTCGATGGCGCGGGCGTTGGCCAAGAGTGCCGGAACGTAGGTGCGGCCGGCTTCGGTAAGCAACGCGGTCAGCGAGGCAGGGACGTTGGCGCGGTCGATCCAATCGTCGTCCTGCGGTTCCAGGCCCGAGAGGTCGTCCACGGACTGCACCCAGGCAAGGACTCGGGGTGCGGTGGCCTCGGTGAGGCGCGCTGGCGTGGGATCGAAGGCGGCGAGTTGGGTGAGCTGGCCGTAGAGGCCAAAGTCGGCACTCGAAGGGCGGGCGCCGAAGAGGAATGGGCCGCCGACGATGCAGCTGTCGAGCACGGTAAGGAAGCGACGGTAGCTGGCCTCGATCACGGGCGCGGTGGTGTCGTTGCTGCCCACCACATAGAGCCGCCCGATCTGCCGCTCGCGCACGAACTGCGACATGGGCGCAATGGCCTCGTCAGAGCCGGCGAGGTTGCGCCAGCGAGGCAGGATTTCCCCGGCGAGACGGATGTCGTCGTCGTAGTACCAACGGTAGTGGAACATTGGCTTGGTCAGCCACTCATCGGCATAGTCCTCGATGAGATAGTTGATGAAGGCGAGGGCGGGGTCGGTGGGAATCACCGAACGTCCTAGCGCCTCCTCCTCAAGCCGCCGGATGATGGGCGTGGAATCCACCACCGCCTCGATGCCCGCCTCTTGCGCTTCGTTCTCGAAGTAGAACGTGGGCAAGAGTTCCACCTTGGGCCTCGGCAACGTCTCGTCCGCCGGCCCTAAGCCGCCTACGAGGAACCGATAGGGGATGCGCCGGTAGCGCAGCACCGCCAGCATCTTGCGTGTATAGGGCGAGCCTGGGGCGCCCCGCAGGGCAATGCGGTCGTGAATTGGCATTCGATGGGAGCTCAAGTTCGAAGCGGGAGTTCCATTCTGCCATCCATTGCCAGGGCAGCTTAAGCGCCAAGGACGGGGACGCACGGGTCGCCCGTGCCTGACTTCAGGCAACCTCGGAGTCGGTGCCGTCAGCGCCGGGCCCAGAGGGCGTTGGCGATGCCGATGACGGCTAGCAGCACGAGCAGCAGGAAGAGGCGCAGGTCGCTGAGATAGATGCTCGGTGCGATCGGAACGGCGATGGTCTTGGCGAGGGCCTCGATCTTGTAGTCGTGCTTGTCCGAGAACACCGGATTCATGGCGATTTCCAGAAGATCGCGCCGACTTCGGTAGCGGACGATGCCGACGGAGCCCCATGTCTCGGCGCCCTCGATGCCCGCCAGATCCATCGCCTGATGGACGACATCGCCGGCAAACGTCGGATGGCAGGCCCTCTCAAGCAGCGCCGGGAGCATGTGCTCCATGTAGCGGCTCATGTTCGCACCCGCTTCCGGGTCGTCCGCGAGGTCAAGCAGGTTGACCATGAGGAACTGGCCGCCATCGTCTTGCTCCATGAAGCGTTCGATGCTAGCGAGCCGTTCGTCGCCCCATCCCATCTGTGCCGCCGCCTCGAGGAACGCCTCCCGTTCCGGCTCCGAGATCGCCCCGGACGTGTTCGTGTACCAAAGGCAGAACAGCAGCCACATGAGGCCCGGAGCGGCCCATAGCCAAAGGCGCGGCGAGCGAAAGAGGTCGGTCCTCACGAGGCATTCCCTTGCGGGCCACATGCGGCGGCACGTGGCAGTGTACGATGCCTGTCCGCACGCCAAGTGGGCGACTTCAGGAGGGGAACCAAGGGCAATGGCCGACTACAACACCATCATTCTCGAGCGGCTCGGCACGGACGAGCGACTCGCGCGCATCACGCTCAACCGCCCGGAGAAGATGAACGCGCTCACGGGCGAACTCTTCACCGAGCTCAGCGAATGCCTGCACGATCTGGAGGCGGATCAGGCTTGTCGCGTCATCATCCTACGCGGCGCGGGGCGCTGCTTCAGCGCCGGCTATGACCTCACCCCCGGCCGCGAGCGGCACCCTGGGGAGCGGGTGTACCAAGGCAGGGATGCCAAGGGGCGGGCGCTGCTCATGAACGTGCGCACCTCCATGCAGCAGATCACTGACGTGCAGATGTATCTGTGGAACATGGCCAAGATCACCATCGCCCAGCTCCATGGCTACGCCCTCGCCGGCGGCTGTGAACTGGCGATGATGACGGACCTCGTGGTGGCCGCCGACGACACCCAGATCGGCCACCCGGGACTCAGGGGCCTCGGCACAGCCCGCAACGGCTGCATCTGGCCGCTGGTGCTCTCCATGCGCAAGGCGAAGGAGTATTACTACACCGGCGACAGCATGACGGGCGCCGAAGCCGCCGACATCGAGATGATCAACTACGCCTGGCCGAAGGAAGACCTGGACGCGAACACCGTCGAGTTCGCCGAACGCATCGCCAACGGTTCATCGGACCACCTCGGCATGTTGAAGACGACCATGAACCGGTTCTACGAGAACATGGGCATCTACTCATCCGTGCGCAGCGCCACCGAGCAGGACGCCATGGCGCAGATGACCGAGTGGGCATACGAGTTCGGCGAATCCATCCGCGAAGGGGGCCTCAAGCATGCGTTCCAGACCCGCGACGCACCTTATCAAGGCACCGAGGGCTTCCGCGGCAAGGACTGACGTCGGCCGGCCGCAGTCGGAGGGAAGGCATCCTGCCTTCCCCACGCGCCGCAAGGCGCGTCCGCGTAACGTCCGACTCGTTCGCGCCCTGTCGCCGGTTGGAGGGCGAGACGCCCTCCCTCCGAAGGGACGCCCCCTCGTGGCAGTTGGCTTGCTTGTTGCGATGCTGTTCGCAACTTCGTGCCAAGTAAATCCATCTGCCGAGCCGCTTTCGCCCGTCTCCGACATCGCCACGCGGTTCGAGGAAGTGAAGCGCTCCCCGCCGAAACTGCGTGCATTCCTGCGCGCCATGCCGAAGGGCGCAGACCTTCACAGCCATCTCGGCGGCGCCATCTATGCGGAGAGCTATCTGCGCTGGGCGGCGGAGGATGGCCTTTGCGTGGACGTTGGCCGCTTGGTCCTGGTGACTTGCGAGACGGAGCAACTGCGAATCTGCGGGGAAGACCAACCCCCACCGCCGCTGTGCCACCGCGAACAGGACCTTGTACCGGTGGCTGATGCCGTGGCTGATCGCACGTTTCGTGGTCGCCTCATCGATGCCCTTTCCACCCGCAACTACCACCTTTACGAACGCAGCGGCCACGATCAGTTCTTCACCACATTCGGCGCGCTCGGCCCCGCCGGCCGAGGCCACGAAGCGGAAGTGCTTGCGGAGGCAATCCGGAGGGCCGCGGGGCAGAACATCCTCTATCTGGAACTCATGTCCTCGCCGGGAATGGGTGGCGCGGCGGCGCTCGCCGCCGACATGGAATGGAATGACGACTTGGGCGCGATGCGGGCGGCGCTGCCGGACGCCGAACTTGACCAAATCGTCGCCGGCGTATCCACCTACCTTGCCGGACTAGAAGCCGAAACCCGCGCCGTCATGGACTGCGACGGAGATCCCTCCGCCCTAGGCTGCGACGTGACCGTGCGCTATCTCGCCCAGGCGATCCGCACCCGCCCGGCACCGCAAGTGTTCGCGCAAATGGTGTATGGCTTCCGGCTGGCTGCCGCCGACCCACGCGTCGTGGGCGTGAATCTGGTGGCGCCGGAAGATGATCCGATCTCACTCGCCGACTACAGCCGCCACATGCGCGCCGTGGCCATCGCCTCGGCCGACGCGCCGGATGCTGGAATCGCGCTGCATGCGGGCGAACTCGCACTTGGCCTCGTGCCGCCGGAGGAACTCACGTTCCACATTCGCGAGGCGGTGGAGATCGCCGGGGCAAACCGCATCGGCCACGGCACCGACGTGATGCACGAAGACGACCCCTACGAACTGCTCGCCCGCATGCGCGAGGGCAACGTGGCGGTGGAGATCATCCTCACCTCCAGCGACGTGATCCTCGGCATCACCGGCGACGACCACCCCCTGCCCATCTATCTGGAACACGGCGTTCCGGTGGTGATCGCCACGGACGACGAAGGCGTGTCCCGCACCGATCTCACGCACGAGTACCAACGCGCCGTCACGACCTACGACCTCGACTACGCCACGGTGAAAGAGCTCTCCCGCGCCAGCCTCGAACACTCGTTCCTGCCGGCGGAAGAGAGGCAAGCCCTGCAGGGCGAGCTCAGCCGCCGCTTCGCCCAGTTCGAAGCCAAGGAGGTGGCGCGCGATTCGGACTAGGGCGAGCCCTGGGGGATCTGGCAATCGTAGGGTCTGACTCGAAGCGAGGGTCCCTGGGGCGAGGGCGTCTCGCCCTCGTACGCGCCGATAGGCGCGCAGGTCCCAGGAATGCGCCTGCACACGGACGCCTTGCGGTGCAGAAGAGACGCGCCGCCATCGCCCCAAGGCGAAAACCCGACTTAGCCTTCCTCGCCTTCTTCGTCGTGCGGAAGAGGCGAGGCGATTCTCAGCACATTGCCGTCGGGGTCGGTCGCGAGGAACTCTCGGCTGCCCCAAGGCTTGTCGTTTGGTGCCTCGACGATGGTGGCGCCGGCTTCGACGTAGGCCGCATGCACGTGGTCTGCGCTGTTGACGTCGAAGAACACCCAGGTTGGGTCGATGGTGCCTTCGGTTTCGGCGAGGAATAGCGTCACCGCGCCGTTGGAGACAGCGGCGAAGGTCTTGTCGTCGCCTTCGGGCCAGTCCCAACTGGTGGTGAAGCCGAGCCTAGTGGTGTAGTGATCGATGCTCGCTTCTACGCTCGCCACGTCGAGAATGGGCGTGGCGGCTTGGAAGGAAAGGTCGTTTGGATCGTGCTCGCCCTCGTGGGCCTCGGCCATGGTCGCCGCCCATGCAAATGCGGCGATGGGTACCGCGCCGGTCCACTTCCTCATGCGTTCATCCTCCTTCACTCCCTGAAGCGTTCCAGGAACGCGTCGATACGGTTCGCGTTTGCGCCGAGGTCCGACCGTCCCACGCGGGAAGCGGAACGAACGTCCACCAGTGAGCCCGTGTCGTCGGCACGGATGCGAACCACTACATCGTCGATGAATCCGAACCAGAAGGTGGTCGCCACGGCCTCCACCGTCAGGTCTTGCCCTTGCGCGCCGCTTGCGACCACGTCCCAGCCGAGCTGCCGAGCTGCCGCGACCGCCCGCTCCAAAGCCTCCGCGGGCGCAAGAGCCGAGCGTTCCGTCTCGATATGCGGATAGCCCCTTTGCTGCCGCTCCGATTTCGCCGGATCGTATTCCAGCGGCTCCCCGCCGCGAAGCTCCATCGCCGCAAACGCGGGCGGGTCGCCGATGTCGGTGGTGATGTCGTTGATGGGCGGTACGGTGGTGGTGAGGCGGTATTGCCCGCCGGCAACCGCAAGGGCCACGATCGCTGCCCCCACGCCGATGCCGGCCGGCAGAGCGGCATCCTTACGCCCCGCCCGCAACGCGAACGCGATCAACGCAATGCCAAGCACTGCCAAGGCCGCACTGACGTACGTGCCCGTGTACAGCAACTGAAAGCCCCGCCCGAAATGCCAGAGACCGAACTTTGCGCCGAGCGCCCCCACTGGCAGCATGGCAAGACCCACCAGCCCGACGACGAGCACGGCCTTTGACAGGCTGCTGTAGCGATCGAATGCCACCGTTATCCCCTTTGCAGACTTTGTGCGCAGACTTGCGGCTAGTGCCCCGTCCTGCAACCAACCTTGAAGAATCAACGGCAACTACAACCGTGGATGTCGCGACGAGAGGGGAGGATGTGCCGCCTCCAACATGCCTCCACTCGGATGTTCGCCGCGCAACTCGGGTCGTAAACTTGCCTTTCTTGCAGGGCGGCACACTAGCATACCGGGCAAGGCTTCGGCGGAGACCGACATGGCGGCAGGCAACGACAGCGACGAGATAGAGCGGTTCATGGCCGGGCTCGAACGGCGCAATCCCGGTCAGCCGGAGTTCCATCAGGCGGTGCGGGAAGTGGCGAACACGGTGGTGCCCTTCATCGCCCGCAATCCCCAATACCAAGGTGCGGAGCTGATGGAGCGGCTCACCGAGCCGGACCGCATCATCGCCTTCCGCGTCACCTGGCAGGACGACGCCGGCCGCATGCGCGTCAACCGCGCCTGGCGGGTGCAGTTCAGCAATGCCATCGGCCCCTACAAGGGTGGCCTCCGGTTCCACGCCAGCGTGACGGTGGGCGTGCTCAAGTTCCTGGGCTTCGAGCAGATATTCAAGAACAGTCTCACGGGCCTGCCCATCGGCGGCGCCAAGGGCGGCGCCAACTTCAATCCCCGAGGCAAGAGCGAGCACGAGGTGATGCGCTTCTGCCAAGCGATGATGCTGGAGTTGCACCATTACATTGGGCCGGATCGGGACGTCCCGGCCGGTGACATCGGCGTCGGCCAGCGCGAAATCGGCTATCTGTTCGGCCAGTACCTGCGCCTGTCCAATCGCTTCAGCGGCGGTGTGATCACCGGCAAGGGCCAGACATTCGGCGGCAGCAACGCCCGCACCGAGGCCACCGGCTACGGCACCGTCTATTTCCTGCAGAACATGCTCGCCACCCGCGGCGAGGACGTTGCCGGCCGAGTTGCCGCCGTGTCGGGTTCTGGCAACGTGGCGCTCTATGCCATCGAAAAACTCGCCGAACTCGGCGCCCGGGTGGTCACGGCGAGCGACTCCGGCGGCTTCGTGCATGACCCGGAAGGCATCGCCGGCGAACGACTGGCATGGCTGAAGGACCTAAAGGAGAACCGACGCGGCCGCATCCGGGAGTACGCTGAGCGATTCGGCTGCGCCTTCCACGAGGGCAAGCGCCCGTGGCATGTGCCGTGCGACCTTGCGCTGCCTTGCGCGACGCAGAACGAACTCGGTGGCGACGACGCCAAAGCGCTGCTTGCAAACGGCGTGGTGGCGGTGGCGGAAGGCGCCAACATGCCGTCCTCGCTCGATGCCATTCATGCCTTTCTGGACGCACGCATCCTCTACGGCCCCGCCAAGGCCGCCAACGCCGGCGGTGTCGCCGTCTCGGGCCTGGAACAGAGCCAGAACGCGCTGCGCATCTCCTGGCCCTTCGCCGAGGTGGACGAGCGGCTCAAGGCCATCATGCGCGACATCCACGACAAGTGCCGCGAGGACGGCCGGGGGGACGACGGCTTCGTCAACTACGTGCGCGGCGCCAACATCGCCGGCTTTCGCAAGGTGGCCGATGCCTTGCTCGCCTATGGGGTGGTGTAAGGCACTGTCGCAGTAGCGCGGGTCTCGGCTCGCGGGTGACACACTTGGCTAGCGCCCGCTTGGGCGAATATTTGCGGGGGAATCTCTTGAACACGGTGAAGAAGCTCGCCGCCGAGGGGCTCGGGACGATGTTCCTCTTGGCCACGGTGGTCGGTTCCGGGATCATGGGCGAGAGCCTGGCCGAGGGCAACGACGCCCTCGCGCTCCTTGGCAACAGCGTGGCCACCGGAGCGATCCTTGCGGTGCTCATCACCGTGCTCGGGCCCATTTCCGGTGCCCACTTCAACCCGGCGGTGACGTTTTCCTTTGCGCTCCGGCGGGAGATTGCACCAGTCCTAGCCGCCGCCTTCGTGGGCGTGCAAGTGGTGGCGGCCATCGCCGGAGTGATCCTGGCCCATGCCATGTTCGACATGGACCTCATCCAGCCCTCCGTGAAGGAACGCACCGGCGTCGGGCAGTGGCTCGCGGAAGGGGTGGCAACGTTCGGACTCGTGGCAACCATCCTCGGCACGCTAAAGGTGCGACCGACAGCGGTGGCGGCGATGGTGGGCCTCTACATCACGGCCGGCTACTGGTTCACCGCCTCCACCTCGTTCGCCAATCCAGCGGTCACGGTGGCACGGGGGTTGACCAACACCTTCTCCGGCATTGCACCGAACGACATCGCTGCCTTCGTCGTCGTACAGTTCCTGGGCGCTGCCGCCGCCACGCTGCTGTTTCGGTGGTTAACCCCAGTGGACGAGGGGCGCTAGAGGCTGCGCCGTAGAAGGCGACGCTGCGCCGGAGTTGGGAACACTCCCCTCCTGCGAGAAGCCCTCTCGTGCGAGAAGCCCCTCTTTGCGAGAAGCCCCCCCTCCGAAAAGCGAGGCGCTTTTCGACTCCCCCGCGAGGGG
>VXPR01000273.1 GCA_009839405.1 Gammaproteobacteria bacterium | reverse complement strand
CCCACGGACATGCCCCGCTCCTTGAGCCAGCGGGCGAGCCAAATCACGAGCGGCGTCTTGCCGGTGCCACCGGCCGCAATGTTGCCCACGACCACAACCGGCGCCGGCGCCTGCCAGCCTGGCTTGCGGCCGGAGAGGAACCGCTGCCGACGCCGCATGGCGAGACGTCGAAAGGCCGCCCCGAGGGGGGCCAGCAATCGAACCCAGCGCTGGTCGCCATACCAAGCCTCCACCAGCCCCCAGAGCCGCCCGGCCGGCTGGGGAGTCGCGGGATCGTCCTTCTTCACCATCGATTTGGGCCCGACAGCTTCCGCCTCGCCGCCGAACTGCGACCGATACAGCCCCGCGTACGCGCCGCCCGCCTCCAGCAAGTCCCCATGGCGCCCGGACTCGACGATGCGCCCATCCACCACCACCATGATCACGTCGGCGCGCTCGATGGTGGACAGGCGATGCGCGATGACCAGGGTGGTGCGCCCTTCCATCACCTCGTCGAGGGCGGCTTGAATCTCCCGCTCCACGCGCGCGTCGAGCGACGAGGTGGCCTCGTCCAGAATCAGGAGCGGCGCGTCCTTGAGCAAGGCGCGGGCGATGGCCACACGTTGGCGCTCGCCGCCGGAAAGCCGCGCGCCATCGTCGCCGACCGGCGTATCCCAGCCTTGCGGCAGCGCCTCCACGAAGCCCTCGGCGTGTGCGCGTCGCACTGCGGTGCGGATTTCGCCATCCGACGCCGCGGCCAGGCGGCCGTATGCGATGTTGTTGCGCAGCGTGTCGTTGAACAGGGTCACGTTCTGGCTCACGAGCGCAATCTGTTCGCGCAGGCACGCAAGGCGATAGTCGGCGAGCGCCACGCCGTCGAGCAGGATGCGGCCGGTTGTGGGTTCGTGGAAACGGGCGATCAGGCTCGCAAGAGTGCTCTTGCCGCCGCCGGAGGGGCCCACCAGGGCCACGGTCTGTCCCGGCGCCACATCGAAGCTGACGTCGGTGAGGGCATTGCCGAGATCTTCCCGATAGGCAAAGGAAACTCCCTCGAAGCGCAAGGCCCCATCCACCCGCCCGACTTCCAGGGTGCCGTCGTCGGTCTCCTGCGGCTGGTCGAGTTGGGCGAAGATGTCCTCGGCCGCCGCCAACCCTCGCTGCAAGCGGGAGTTGACGTCCGAAAGCCGCTTGATGGGGTTGGCGAGCATCCCCGCGAGGCCGAGATACGTCACGAGTTCGCCTGTGGTCATCTGTCCGGCCACTTCCGGCTGGAACAAGAGCGCCACCAGCCCCGCCAGCGCCAGCGCCGCAATCACCTGAATGAGCTGCGTGCTGGCCGCCTTGGTGGCAGTCATCTTCAGGTTCTGGCGACGGTTGGTTTCGCTCGCGGCGACAAAGCGTTGCCGCTCGTACTCCTCGCCGCCGAAGACGCGCATCTCGCGGTAGCCCGAAACGGCCTCCGAGGTCACCTGCGTGACATCGCCCATGGACTCCTGAATGCGCTCGCTGATGCGCCGGAAGCGGCGCGAGGCGTAGCGGACGATGAGCGCCACAACCGGCGAGATGAGCAGGAAAATGAGGGTGAGGCGCCAGTTGAGGAAGACCATCCCGGCCAGGAAGACGACCACCTTGAGGCCGTCCTGGACGAGAATCTTGAGAGCGTCGGTGGTGGTGTCGCGCAGCTGCGCCGAGTTGTAGGTGAGGCGGGAGACGACGTGGCCTCGCTCGGTGCCGTCGAACCACTTGCTCGGCATCACCAAGAGCCGCTCGAACAGGCGGCAGCGGATCACGTGGATGGCGCGGAAGGAAATGCGCGAGAGCAGGTATTCCCCGGCCACCGAGCCGATGGCGCGCACGACGGCGAGGAAGAGCATGAGGCCCGGCAGCAGCCAGAGGAGGTCCCCAGCACTCCTGCCCCAGCGTTCGGCCAGCCCCATGAGTGCTCCGGCAAGTCCCCCTACCTCGGCGCCGGCTGGCTGGAAGGCGTCCACAACGAGGCCGAAAACGGCAGCGAAGCCACCTTCCCCGGCGGCCGCAAGCAGAAAACCGAGCACGGCAAGGGCGAAGTAGCGCTTCTGGTCCGCGACATGGCCGAGGAGGCGGCGGTAGATGCGCCAGTCGCTGCCGGCAGCCGGCTGGGCCGCGGGTGCGATCACGGCTTCCGGAGGGGCCTCGCTTCGCTCTTCGCTCACGGTGCGAGGGAGCTCATGCTGCGGCGACGGCATCGCCCCGGCGCAGGGCATAGCAGTGATTCGTGGCCGCGACGAAGCCATCGAGGGTGCCGCAGTCGAAGCGGCGGCCCTTGAACCTGAGCGCCACCACCCGCCCCTCTTGCGCCTGTTGGCGCAGCGCATCGGTGATTTGGATCTCGCCGCCGGCACCTGGCGATGTGGCCTCGATCAAGCCGAAGATGTCGGGCGTGAAGATATAGCGACCGACGATGCCCAAGGTGCTCGGTGCGTCGTCCGGCGCCGGCTTTTCCACCATGTCGGTGACCCGAAGGGTGTCCGTGTCGATCTCCTTGCCAGCGACGATGCCGTAGCGCGACGTGGCCTCGCGGGGCACGTCTTCGACGGCCACTACGCTGCATCCGTGGCGCTCGAACACCGGCGTCATCTGCGCCAAAACCCCGTCCGGTTGGTGCAGACACAGATCGTCCGGCAACGCGGCCGCAAATGGCTCCTCGCCGATCAGCGGCTGCCCGCACAGAATCGCGTGCCCAAGCCCGAGCATCTGCCGCTGTCGCAACCAGGAGAAGCGGCAGCCATCGAGCAGCGCTCGGATGCCGTCCAGGCGTCCTTCAGCCGCCGAGCCCTGAACCCGGCGTTCCACGTCCGGGACATCGTCGAAGTGATCCTCCATCGCGCCCTTGCCGCGCGCAGTGACGAACGCCATGTGCCGGATGCCAGCTGCCGCCGCCTCCTCCACGCCATACTGGATTAGGGGCTTGTCGAGAATTGGCAGCATCTCCTTCGGCACCGCCCGCGTCGCCGGCAAGAACCGCGTGCCGTAGCCGGCCACCGGAAACAGGCATTTGGCAATCATGGCGGAAGTGGCCACGCCGGCGCCCAAGGGGGCGTCGAGGCGATTATAGGCGGCATAGCACGTTCACCCACGCTCCGCGAATGGACCAACGAGCGCAAGCGGTCGGCCCTCAATCCCTTTGCAGGAGCACCACCGACTCTACGTGAGGGCGCAGTTCCTCCCACTCGAACCGCACGGGTTTCATCTTGCGCTGGCTCGTCAGGAGCTCAGCTTGGTCGTCGGCATGGCGCGACTCCGGGTCGTCGCTGATGCCGGGGTTCTGCAGCGAGTGGGAGCGGATTCCTCCGGGGGAGTAGAAATCGAGGCGCATGATCCTGGAGCCGACAAACGCGACCCATTTCTCGAAGCCGCGTGGCCTGTACGAGACGGCGAACAGGGTGGTCGGGCAAAAATACACCTGTCCCATGTCGCAGTCCCGCCATTGGTCCTTGAGATGAAGTGCCCCGCCCGGTGCGATGCGTCCGCCGGACATGGGCCAGTCGCGGCCTTCCCGGCCGCCGACGCGGAACTCGTCGCCATACCGGCGGCCGAGGCCGTGGGGCATCGTGGCCATCCGCGCCGCGGCGTCCTCGAGACCGGCAACCATGGCGCGCATGACGCCGCCGTCGGGCGGCATTCCCCGCTCGATCACGTCGCGCAGCAGGTAACGGTCGATGCCGGCGAGCGAGGTGCGCAGGCTTTCGCGCCAGTACAAATACTTCAGCGCCGCCGTGGACTCGGCGTCGAGGTGGCCGTCGAAGCTCAAGAGATCGTCCGCAAAGTGCCGCACGTCTGGGGAAAGACCCGCGTCCTTGAGGCCGGCGCGAAGCGGGGTGATGAATCGCTCCCAGCCCAAGCTCAGCGTGTCGAAGGCGAGCGCAAAGGCATCGGCTTCGGTCATTTGCTCCGTCTCTGACAACACGTCAATGGCGCGCTGGCCGCGGCTGTTCGGCCCCGTGGTATAGCCCGCAGTGAGGAGGTAAGTCGGCTTGCCGTGTGTCTGCGGCGGCGGCCTCGTGTCCATGAAGGTGGGGGCAACATTGTTGTTCTGCAGGTAGCCGGCCGCCGGGGACCGGATGACAAGGAGATCCTCGGCCTCGTGGATGCCCTGCCAAGCGGTGTCGCTGCTGTTGCCGTCCACGGGCCGCAGCCAGTCGATGTCGGGGTCGGGGCGAACAGGGGTCATGCCGGCGCGAACGTAGAGGATGTCGCCGTTGCGGTCGGCCGCGAGCAAGTTCTGCGGGAACATCCAGCCGGCGCGCTGGGCGTCGAAAAACTCGTTGACGCTGGTTGCCATGTTCATGGCCCGAGCGACGTTGGCGAGCCCTTCGAGGTTGGCGTAGTACGGCGTGCTGACGACCCAAGCCCGGTCACCGTCGCGCGCCACGACCGGCGACGGCACCTCGTTGTGGTCCGTGTATTCCGCCGTCACGGTCAACGGCTCGCGGTCCTTTACGGCAATGGTGATGGTCTTTTCGACGAAAGCCCTCTCGACGCCGTCGAAAGGATACTTGCCCGGGTCGCCCTCAACCGTCGCAATCTCGTAGCAGTCGGCGACATCCGGCGACCCGGTCGTCAGTCCCCAACCGACATGGCGGTTCCTGCCAAGGAACAGCGCCGGACCCAGCGCATATCCGGTGGCGTGGAACTCGCCCGCGTGCATGACGTACTCGTAGGTGAAGCGCCCGTCCATGCCACCGTGCGGGTCGGTCAGCAGGATCGCGCCGCCGGTCGCCGTGCGGCTCGGCATCACCGCCCACTGGTTGGATTGCGTGCCGGGCATCGAGGCGGTGAGCTCCGCCGCCGTTCGCACCTGCACGCCGCCCCGCCGGCAGTCGTTGATGCCGATGCCGGCACTGTAGTCACTCCAGAGCAACCCCAACGGCGCCGCGATCAGGTCGGCAATCTCGATGTCCGCAGGCGCCCAGTGGGGTACGCGATCGGGGTGGTCCGCGAGGTATGCGTTGATCCCGTCGACGAAGCCGGCGTAGTTTCGGCGCACCTGTGGATGGAGCCCGTCAACCGCCGTCTCGGCGTGGGAGCGCAGACTCCAGAGCCTCGCCTGATAGTCCACTTCCACCGTCTGCTCGACGGAGAGCGGCCCCATGATGTGCCACGGCAGCGCGCCGGGCTCGATGTGTTGCGCGACGGTGCCGCGCGCGGCATGGATCGACAGCAGGAAACGCTCGAGCTGGTCGCTCGCGAGGGCATAGGCAAGGCCGAAGTAACCGTTCTCTTCGACTTCGGCATAGACGTGCGGGACGCCCCACCCGTCCCTATAGATGGCTACCTCGCCAGCCCCCGGATACGGATCCGCCGGCTGCGGCGCCTCGCCGGCGGTGGCAACGACGCCGACGATGCAGCCCAAAGCTGCCAACAGGCCCCAGTTGAGGCTGGTCGGGAACATGGCGAGACCCAACTGCGTCGTTTCGTCCGGGTGACCCTACCAGAACCCCGGCAAAGCGAGCGCCGCCGCGACCTCGGCGAGCCCCCGCGGTCGAAGCAGGACGTACTCGGCGCGAGCGGGTGCCTATGGCGCCTGCGCCTCGTCCGTACTCTCGCGCCCTTCTCGCAGCATCGCCCGCAAATGACCGCACACTAGGCCGCCGATTCGGGCCTGGGCGGCTGGGCCCGGCGCTCGGCGAATGGCACGCGAAAGACGCCATGCGGCTTCGCGGTGCTCGGCCTCGGGAGAGCGTGAGTTGCGGCGGGGCATTGCGCGCTTTCCCTGCCGCGATGTGCGTGCATGCGCTGCCGCGGCGGCCATGGCCGGGAACAGGGGCAACTCCCGCGCGCTGCGCGCTACGGCAATGCCAATTGCCCTGTCGTTGTCGTGATTCCTCTTGCGGTCTGCCTGTCTCATGGCTCTCGTCCCGTTGCTTCAAGGCCCTCCCGCTCAATGCATCCAGCTTACCAAATGCTGTATTTTTTTACAATCATGGGTTTCTGTCATGACCGTGCGCCCGCGCGCCCGCGCGCCCTGGCGGGCGCGTTGGCAGTTCGCTGCGCGAACTGCTGGCGCCACGATACGCCGGCGCCCGCGCGCCCTGGCGGGCGCGTTGGCAGTTCGCTGCGCGAACTGCTGGCCCTCGCGGCACTCGCTTCAACTCGCTGCGTGAAACTGCATGGCGCCGTCGCGCCAAGTCACGGCGATGGTTTGGCCTGGGCCGAAGCGGCCTTCCAACAAGGCGGTGGAGAGCGGGTTCTCCAAGCTGCGCTGGATGGCGCGTTTCATGGGCCTCGCGCCGTAGATGGGGTCGTAGCCTTGCTCCACCAGCGCATCGGTGGCGTCTTGATCCATTAGGAGGCCGAGGTCCTGATCGGCCAAACGTTCGCGCAAGCGGGCGAGCTGGATTTCCGCAATCGCAGCCATGTCTTCCCGCTTGAGCGCGTGGAACACCACTACGTCGTCGATGCGGTTGATGAACTCCGGCCGGAAGCGCTCTCCCACCACCGCCAGCACGGCGTCCTTGATGGCGTCGTCGTGCCCTTCGGCGGCAAGCGTCTGGATGGCATCGGAGCCGAGGTTCGACGTCATCACCAGCACGGCGTTGCGGAAGTCCACCGTGCGGCCATGGCCATCGGTGAGGCGACCGTCCTCAAGCACCTGCAGCAGGAGGTTGAACACGTCCGCGTGCGCCTTCTCGATTTCGTCAAGCAGAATCAACGCATAGGGGCGACGGCGCACTTTCTCGGTGAGTTGGCCGCCCTCCTCGTAGCCGACGTAGCCAGGCGGTGCGCCGATCAGCCGGGCGACGGCATGGCGCTCCATGTATTCGGACATGTCGATGCGGATCATCGCGTCCTCGCTGTCGAACAGAGCCAGCGCCAGCGCCCGGCAAAGCTCGGTCTTGCCGACGCCGGTAGGGCCAAGAAACAGGAAGCTGCCGTTCGGCCGGTTTGGATCGGCAAGCCCCGCACGCGCCCGCCGCACCGCCTCCGCCACCACCTGTACGGCATCGTCCTGGCCAACAACTCGCTTGTGCAGTTCGTCCTCGAGCGCCAGCAGCCGGTCGCGCTCGCCTTCGAGCATCTTCGCCACCGGCACGCCGGTCCAATGCGAGACGACCTCGGCGATTTCCTCGTCGGTGACGGAGCTGCGCAGCAAGCGGTGTCCCTTCTCGGCGGCCTCGCCGGCCTCCTCCAGCGACTTCTCGAGCGCCGGGATGCGACCGTACTGCAGCTCCGACATCTTGGCGAAGTCGCTGGCTCTGCGCGCCGCCTCGAACTCCAGTCGCGCCGCGTCAAGCGACTCCTTCACCTGCTGCGCGCCGTAGACGCTCGCCTTCTCCGCCGTCCACACCTATTCGAGGTCCGCATACTCGCGTTCGAGCTCCCCGATGGTGCCTTCAAGCGCCTCCCGGCGCGCCTTGGTGGCATCGTCGGTCTCGTCCTTCAGCGCGGTAAGCTCGATCTTGTGCTGAATCAGGCGTCGCTCCAGCCGGTCCATGCTCTCGGGCTTCGAGTCCATCTCCATGCGAATGCGGCTCGCGGCTTCGTCCACGAGGTCGATGGCCTTGTCCGGCAACTGCCGATCGGTGATGTAGCGATGCGAGAGTCTTGCCGCGGCGACGATTGCGGGGTCCGTGATGTCCACGGCATGGTGCAGTTCATAGCGCTCCTTGAGACCGCGCAGGATGGCCACCGTGGCCTCCACGTCCGGCTCGTCCACCTGCACTTTCTGAAAGCGGCGCTCGAGGGCCGCGTCCTTCTCGATGTGCAGGCGGTACTCGTCCAGCGTAGTGGCGCCGACACAGTGCAGTTCGCCACGCGCGAGGGCGGGCTTGAGCATGTTGCCGGCGTCCATCGAACCCTCGGCCTTGCCAGCGCCCACTACGGTGTGCAGTTCGTCGATGAAGAGGATCACGCTGCCTTCCTGCTTGCCGAGCTCGTTCAGCACGGCCTTCAGGCGTTCCTCGAACTCGCCCCGGAACTTGGCGCCAGCAATCAGCGCACCCATGTCGAGGGCGAGGATGCGCTTGCTCTTCAATCCCTCCGGCACCTCGCCGTTCAGGATGCGCTGGGCCAGGCCCTCGACGATGGCCGTCTTGCCAACACCAGGCTCGCCGATGAGCACGGGGTTGTTCTTGGTGCGCCTTTGCAGCACCTGGATCGTGCGGCGGATTTCGTCGTCCCGACCGATTACCGGGTCGAGCTTGCCGGCTTCGGCGCGCTCGGTGAGGTCCACGGTATAGCGCTCGAGGGCTTCGCGGTTCTCCTCGGCATTGGCATCGGTGACCGTCTCGCCACCCCGTGCCTGCCCCAGTGCCCGCTCAAAGGCAGAGGCATCGAAGCCGGCGTCGTCGAGCAGGCGAGCGGCCTTGCCTCCCACCTGCGCCAGCGCCAGCACCGCGACTTCAGACGAGACGAAGTCGTCCTTGCGCCGTGCCGCCTCGCGCTCGGCCAGGTTCAGCGCCCGCCCCAAGTCCGGTGTCAGGTTGACATCGCCCGTGGGGCGCCCGATGCGTGGCAACTGGCCGACCTCCTCATCCACCCGCCCCCGCAACTCGCCGACTCGCACGCCCGCTCCCGCCAACAGCGGATTGACGCCACCGTCCTCAATCAGCGCTGACAACAGGTGCAGTGGATCCACCGCAGGGTGGTCGTGCGTCACGGCCAAGGACTGCGCCTCTGCCAAGGCCTTCTGCATCCGGGCGGTGAGCTTGTCGATCTGCATGTTCAAACTCCCTGAAGCGACTCATGCACTCTGCCTACATGCGGCCCCAAGCCCTGCAATTCAACGCCGCAGCGGGCGCGCCCTGACGGGCGCGATGGCAGTTCGCTCGCGCTAACTGCATCACTGGCGCGC
>VXPR01000063.1:5537-8844 GCA_009839405.1 Gammaproteobacteria bacterium | reverse complement strand
ATCTCTACCGCAAGATGATCCCGTTGCTCGTCGCCGACGGCCTGCGCGTGCTGGCGCCGGACCTGGTCGGCTTCGGCCGCTCGGACAAGCCGACGCGGCGCGAAGACTACAGCTACAACCGCCAGGTGGCGTGGCTTACCGCGTGGCTCACCGCCAACGAGGTGCAAAACGCCACCCTCGTCGGGCAGGACTGGGGCGGATTGATCGGCCTGCGCATGGCCGCCGAGAACCCAGATCGCTTCGAACGCATCGTCGCCGCCAACACCGGCCTGCCACTGGCCCTCGACATGCCGCAAGACCGCCTGCGTGCCGTCAAGGAGTTCCTGAGCCCAGCCACACCCACGCCGTCAATGCAGGAGATGGCCGCGGCCCTCGCCTCAATCGACGCCGAAGCGCGCGAAACCAAGTTCGCCTATTGGCAAAAATGGACCTGGGAGACCGAGGACCTGCCCATCGGCATGATGGTCGGCATGAGCGTCGGCGGCGCCGGAGGAAGCCCGCTGACAGCGGAGGAAATCGCCGCCTACGACGCCCCGTTCCCAGACCCCAGCTACAAGATGGGCCCCCGCGCCATGCCAAGACAGGTGCCACTACTCCCGGACGCCCCTTGCGTCGCCGAACAAATCGCCGCCTGGAAGGTGTTCCGCGAATGGCGCAAACCCTTCCTGTGCGCATTCACCGACAACGACCCCGTAACCGGCGGCGCCGACGCACTTTTTCGAGAGCGCGTGCCGGGCACCCAAGGGCAACCGCACCAGACCATCAACGGCGGCGGACATTTCCTCCAGGAAGGCCGCGGCGAAACTCTCGCCCGAATCGTCTCGGACTTCGTTCGCACCAGCGGGAGTTAGTGAGCGCGAGCGAACCTCTGGGCCAGCAGTTGCGAAGCAACTCAATGCACCGTTCCAGGTTCTCCGCGTCACGGGCCGGCGATCGCGGCCGCGACCGGTTCCCGCACGTTTCGCTGAAGGAAGCGCGGTGCATGGCGGTCAGGAAACGGGCGCTGGCGGGCACGTACATCGAGACGTGACGGCGTTTCCGAACGGCTAGACCAAGCTGCGACGAGGAAGAAGGCACTCGAAGGTAAGGTGCTAACATCGCGCCGGACCAGTGTCCGACGGGGCATTTTGATGGCAGCGCCCGTACCCAAAACCAATGAGCTGTTCGAGGCCCTCGGCTCGCTATCCGCGGAGGATGAGCTTTCGCTTCGACGAGTCGAGAACAAAGCACGCAAGCTGATTGGCGTCCTTCCGAGCGGCGGCCACTCTGTCCTCGGTGCAGTATCTGCCATTCGCGGCGATCGCGAACGCTCAATCCACCACCATGAGATCTCCGTCCGGCTGGGCGCCGATGTCGCTTGGTGGCTGAGCTACTGCACGTCCTTGGCCGTGCTCGACGACGCCCCCAAGCGTTTGGAGGTCGCGCGGCGCGCCATCGCGCAGCACGCGGATGTCAACGAGTTGCTGGACATTGCCATTGGCGCTGCCTTGGAGTCGGCGGCGTTCGGCGATGCTAGGACGTTGTGCGACCAATGGGCCAAGCTCAATCGCCGACGCCATTCGGCCGCGTCGGTGATCGGGAAACTGCTCCACGCAACCGAGAACGGCCTGTTCTCGGTTACTGGAGTGCGCGGCGTTCTCGAAGTCGCGAGAGAAGTCGGACGCGCCAAGGGCATACAAAAGACTGAGCAGGGCAGGATTTCGGAGCCCCCTGGCAACGCGCTCCTCTGGACCTTTCAAGTGACGGCTTCGCCCAGTGCCGCGGCTGAACTCAATGAGGAGCTAGCCGATCAACTGGCGGCCCGGGACGACTTACTGGAAGACCCAGGGCAGCAACTGGTCGTGATGTTCGATGGCGTGACGTAACCGTTGGCCATCACCTGTGATGAGCTCCTGGCGGCCGCAGAAGACTTGCTCGCGAGCGCTACCAACGAGGTCTTGTGGCGCAACGCGACGAGCTTGGCCTACTACGCCGCGTTCCACCGATGCGTCGCCCTCGCTACCAGGCGGGGTTCCGCCAAGAGTGGGCCACCAGCCGCTCGCGGATGCTCTACGGACGTCACAAAAGGTGTGGGTCAAGAGCATCGCCATAATGCTCGACCAGTGCCGGGGACGCCGCGCCGAGGCTGACTACGAGCTAAATGTGGACTTCACAAAGGACGCCGCTGCCACGGTGATCACGTTGTCTCGTCGCGTCTTGCGAAAGCCGATGCCCAAGGCGCATGAACCTCGTCGGCCAGTCGGATCGCGCCGCGCGCACGCGGTCGCCCGCGGTGGGTGGCAGACCGCCAGGAGGGCACCTAGCGACGTCGCGGGCCGGCCGACATCCGCCATGACGATCCGACCATCGGACTCGCGCTGGCCGGGTCAGGCGTCGTCAACCATCCATGTCAGGAATGCACGTAGCTGTTGCTCGAACGCAGCCAGGGTCGCCGGCAGCCGGGCTTCGAGCGGCACGAGCCGGTCGACCTCCAGCACCGACCCATACACGTTGCGGAAGACATGCCGGAAGCGCAGGTACTCGCCGAGTGCCTTGGCGAGGCTGTCGTCAATGACGGGCGGGCGCACTTTGGGAATGTCGAGCCGCATGTCGTCGAGCAGTTGCTGATGCCACTGTTCCGCCTGGGGCACGCCTCCGTTAAGTTCTCGCGCAATGCGCACGAACACCCGTTCCACGGCGTTGTAGAAGTCGTGGAGCAGGGAACCTCGGGCGCGGAGCGCATACGAGTCTTCTGTTTGGGGTCGCTCCGCAAACTCCCGCCCAAGGGCCAGCAAGCCCGCAAGTTCGCTCTCGACTTCCGCCCGCAATCGTCGGGCCAGCACCTCTTCCGGTTTCAAAGCTCCACTCCCTCATCGTTGACCACGCGCAGGAGGGCGGGGGTTGCGGATTCTGTCGGCGTGAGGTCCAAGGGCAGGATCGTGAGGGCCTGGGCCTCGGCGGACACGGCGAAAAAACGTCCCGGGTCGATGCCTGTGGCGACGAGATCGATGTCGGAGCGGTGCGTGAATGGGCGGGCGGGGTCGAACGCGGAGCCGATTCCGACCACCCGCTTTGCGCCGCTGGCCTGCAGAAACCGGGCAATGCGGCCGGCATCCGCCAAGGCGAGCTCGCGATCGCCGGACTCGAAGTGCGTCACCCGCAAGTGTTCGAGGAGGTCGCTGCGTTTCACGCCGCCAACTTACCAGATGTTGTAGCCCAACCTTGCCGGAGCGCGGGCGCCCAGAAAGGGCCGGCCGCCGGGGAGGGAGGCGGGAACCCACGGCGGGCGACAACCCCGAAGGGGGGATGGGGAGCGGCGGGGGACGGC
>VXPR01000063.1:442-5527 GCA_009839405.1 Gammaproteobacteria bacterium | reverse complement strand
CCCCAAATCATCCCTGGTTTCTCCCCCCCCCTGGGCGGGGCGGCGCGCCCCGTGCGGGCCCCCCCGGCAGTTCGCTTCGCGAACTGCTGCGCTTCGACGAACTCCTCGTGTCGAATTCGAGACGGGCGGGGACAAGCCCCGCCCTTACGGCCCCACCGGGCGAGGGCTCCCACCGCAAATGGAAGCCAATGGCACCAGCGCCGTGCGGCACAATGCGCGTGACATCTGGCAGGCATTGGGGAAATCCATGAGCTACAAGCACCCGTCGGGGGAGCCGTTTGAGGGGCGGATCGGACGGACGGTGGATGAGTCCGAACCGTGGTGGCCGGTTCCGAAGACGGGGAGCGGCAAGCCGAATGTCGTGCTCGTGGTGCTCGACGACACCGGCTTTTCGCATTTTGGCTGCTACGGCTCGACGATCGAGACGCCGAACATCGATGCCTTAGCCGGCGGGGGCCTCCGCTACGTCAACTTCCACACCACCGCGCTCTGCTCGCCGACGCGGGCGTGCCTCTTGAGCGGGCGCAACCATCACGCCGTCGGGATGCGGGGCGTGTCCAACATGGACACGGGCTATCCGAACATGCGCGGCTTCCTGCCGCCTTCGGCGGCGACGGTGGCCGACGTGCTGCGCGGCGAGGGTTACGGAACGTACGCGGCCGGCAAGTGGCACCTGACACCGATGGCGGAGTGCTCGGCGGCCGGGCCGTTCCACAACTGGCCGCTGCAGCGGGGATTCGACCGCTTCTACGGCTTCATGCAGGGCGAGACGGACCAGTTCTACCCGGAACTCACCAGCGACAATCATCACATTGAGGCGGGGGTGCTGCCCGACGCCGGCTACCACGTCTCCGAGGATGTGGTGGACCGATCCATCGCCATGGTGCGCGACCAAATTTCGCTGGTGCCGGAACGTCCCTTTTTCCTCTATCTCGCCTTCGGCGCAACCCACTCCCCGCACCAGTCGCCGAAGTCCTACCGCGACAAGTACCGAGGCAGGTTCGATGCCGGCTGGGACGCCATCCGAGCCGAATGGTTCGAGCGGCAGAAGGCGCTTGGCATCATCCCGGAGGACACCGGCCTTGCGCCGCTGAACCCGGGGGTCAGGCCGTGGGCTGAACTCTCCGCCAACGAACGGCAGTTCGCCGCCCGGTTGCAGGAGGCGTTCGCTGCCCAGCTCGACCACACGGACGCGCAGATCGGCCGACTGGTCGCCTTCCTCAAGGAAGTCGATCGACTCGACGACACGCTCCTCATCGTCATGTCGGACAACGGCGCCAGCCAAGAGGGTGGGCCGACCGGCGTTTTCGACGAGATGCGGTGGTTCAACGGCATGGTGGAAGACGTGGACGAGGCGGTACAGCGAATCGACGACATCGGCGGCCCCGAAAGCCATTCCAACATTCCCTGGGGCTGGTCGCAGGTGGGCAACACGCCGCTCAAGTGGTACAAGCAGAACACCCATGCCGGCGGCGTGCGCGATCCGCTCATCGTCCATTGGCCGGCGGCCCTCAAGGAGGAAGGCGCGATCCGCCGCTCCTTCTGCCACGCCATCGACATCATGCCGACCATCCTCGAGCTCACCGGCACCGAGGCGCCCAAGGAGTTTCGCGGCGTCGCGCAGATGCCGCTGCACGGTGCCTCGCTGGCGCCGACCCTCGCCTCGGCGGACGCCAAGCCGGGACGATCCGTGCAGTACTTCGAAATGCTCGGCCATCGCGGCATCTGGCAAGACGGCTGGAAGGCCGTGGTGCGGCACGTGCAGGGCACCTCCTGGGACGACGACGACCAGTGGGAGCTCTATCACCTCGACGAGGACTTCTCCGAGACCAACGATCTCGCCGAGGAGCAACCCGAGCGCCTGCGGGCGATGATCGATCTCTGGTGGCAGGAAGCCGAGAAGCACGGCGTGCTGCCGCTCGACGACCGACCCATGGCGCAGACCTTCCGCGCTGCCCGGCGACCCGGGCTGCCGTCGGCGCGGGAGGTGTTCGTGTACTACCCGCCCGTCTCCCACATCGTCTCGGACGCCTGCCCCTCGGCCGCGCGCGGCTGGACCACAGAGGTGGAGCTCGTGCACTCAGAGCCCTCAGCCGGGGAGCGCGAGGGGGAACCCCTCGCAAGAAAAGAGCCCTCAGCCGGGGAGCGCGAGGGGGAACCCCTCGCAAGAAAAGAGCCCGGCGACGGCGCGCTCGTCAACCGCGGCACCATCAACTCGGGATTCGCCCTCTACATCCTGGGCGGCCGGCTGCACTTCGACTACAACTGCTTCCACGCCCATACGAAGGTCGTGGCGCCGACCCCGCTCAGCGGCGGCGAGCACGTGGTGGCGGTCGCGGTCCAGCGTCTGCCCGAACGTCAGGCCGCCGTGCAACTCAAGATCGACGGCGAGGTGGTGGCCGAGGGCCACATACCCCTCCTGCTCGGAATGCTGTCGAGCACCGGCATGGACTTAGGGCGAGCAATCGCTCCGATCAACCGCGACTACCAACCGCCCTTCGCCTACCCCGGCAAGATCAAGAAGGTGACCTTCGAGCTTGCGAGTCGTCCCACGGCAAGGGACAGGCGCGACGAATCGGAACGCGAAACACGCGCAGCGATGGCGCGGCAATAGGCAAGCCGTGGCGCAGGCGCGCCGGACGACGGATGCAGATGCAGCGACGGATCGGTGCCGTGCTCGTGCTTGCCGCTCTCGCGGGGGGCGCGGGGCCGGCTGCGGCAAAGACGGACGCGGCGCCAACTCCACCTGAGGTGTGCCGCGACTGCCACTTGCCTGAGTTCGAGGCGTGGCGCGGGTCGGATCACTTCCAGTCCATGCGCCTTGCCGAGGAGGACGCGGTGCTTGGCGACTTCTCGGACGTGCGCGTGACGTTCCACGGCATCGAGAGCCGTTTCTTCCGTAGCGGGGACGACTACCGTGTGGAGACTGTCGGCGCATCCGGCGAGCGCGGCGTGTTCCCCGTCCGCTACACGTTCGGCTGGCGACCGCTGCAGCAGTATCTCCTTGACGCCGGCAACTCCCGGCTGCAAGCGTTCGATGTCGCATGGGATGACAGACCTGCCGCGCAGGGCGGCCAGCGGTGGTTCCACCTGCAGCCGGACGAGGAGGTCGTGCCGGGGCACCCGTTCTTCTGGACCGGACACACCATGCACTGGGGCAGTCAGTGCGCGGCTTGCCATTCGACCCACGTGACCAAATCGGCGGACGCCTCCGGCCACTTGAGCACAGCCTTCGAGGCGGCCAACGTCACTTGCGAGGCCTGCCACGGCAACGCGGCGGTTCATGTCCGCCACGCCCGTGCCGGAACCACCGGCAGCGTGCCCCACGCCGGCTTCACGGACGGACCCTCGCCTCCCATCGCCTGGCGCCTCGCCCCCGGCGCACGGATCGCGACACCCGACAAGGCCGGCGACTCCCGCGAAATCGACCAGTGCGGGGGTTGCCATGCGCTGCGCATGCCGCTCGGCGCCGATGCACAGGGCAAGCCGTTCCATGACGCATATCGCATCCAACTGCCAGGCGACGTGCACTACTTCCCAGATGGACAGATTCGCGAGGAGGTCTTCGTCCTCGGCTCCTTCCTGCAAAGCCGCATGCATGCCCGAGGCGTCACTTGCGGCAACTGCCACGATCCGCACAGCGGCAATCTGGTGGCGGAGGGCAACGGCGTCTGCGCGCAGTGCCATCGCGCCGCGAGCTACGATGGCCCCACCCACCACCGTCATGCCGCCGGAACACCGGGCAGCGCCTGCATCGACTGCCACATGCCGGCGCGCACCTACATGGGTGTCGATCCGCGCCGCGACCACGCCTTTCCGATCCCCCGCCCGAGCCTGTCGGCGGAACTCGGCGTGCCGAACGCTTGCACTGGTTGCCACCAGGACCGCTCCGACGCCTGGGCGCAAGAGAAACTGCGCAACTGGGGTGTCTCAGAGAAGGAACATTGGGCCCGCCTGTCCCAGCACCTGCACCGCGGCGATCCCGCTGCGGCAGACGCCCTCTACGCATCGGTTGCCGGCGACACGCCGCCGATGGTCAAGGCCAGTCTCTTGGCGCAAGCGGCCGCGCTGCCTTCGCACAAAGTGCAGGCACTTCTGGAACTTGGGCTCCGAGACTCGGAGCCGTTGGTGCGCCGAGGCGCCGTCGCCGGCGCCCAAGGCCAGCCACCGGCGGAGCGCTGGCGCCTGCTCGCGCCGCACATGAACGACCCCGTGGCAAGCGTTCGCTTCGAGACGGCAATCGCCCTTGCCGACATTGCTCCGGCACTGCCGGCCAAGGCACTCGCAGCGATGCGCGATCTCTTCGCCGAGCAGCGGCGGTTGCTGGCGCCGACGGCCGACCTCGCCGAGACACAGAGAAGGCTCGCCAACCTAGAGGATCGCCTCGGCAAGCGCGGGGCAGCCCGCGCCGCCTTTGAACGCGCCCTCACGATCGACCCGACGTCCGTGCCGGCCCTGATCGACTACGCCGACTTCCTCCAACGCGAGGGCCAAGAACGCAAGGCCGGCGAACTGCTCGCACGCGCCCTCAGGCTGGCACCGGACGGCCCCATCGCCAACGTGGCGTACGGCCTGCACCTAATCCGCTCTGGCCACCGCCACGAAGCCCTAGCACCACTCGCCAAGGCCGCCGCCACACCAGACGCATCGGCCCGCTTCCTCTACATCCACGCCGTAGCGCAGCACTCCCTCGGCCACCACGCCGCCGCCCTCGAAACCCTCCGCACCGGCATCGAACGCTGGCCGTGGGACCCAAACCTCCTCTCAACCCTCGTGATCTACCTCGACGACCCCCAATCCCCAGAAACCCAGCGCCACCTGGCAACCCTGGCCGAACTCGAACCCAATTGAACGGGGCAACAGACCCAGCACGGGCTCGTAGGGGCGGGGCGCGTCCCCCCGTATGCTATGCATCAATGAACTCGGCACGGGCCTCGTAGGGGCGGGGCGTGTCCCCGCCCGTCTTGAGTGAACCGACCGCCCCGGGATTGGGCGCCGCGGGGGGGCGGGGGGGGCGGGGGGCCCCCCATTCAATAAAAACCCCCCCCCCGGCGGGGGGGAGGGAAGCGCAGGGGGGAGACAATT
>VXPR01000063.1:0-432 GCA_009839405.1 Gammaproteobacteria bacterium | reverse complement strand
CCCCGCCGGCTGTTGGCCACCCCCCCCCCGGGGTATGGCGCCCGCGGGGCGGGGCGGTCGGGGGGGGCGCCTCCTTTCCTGTCACTCCCCCCTCGCGGGGGAGTGACAGGAAAGCGCTCCGTTCCGAAATTGCGGCATGTGCGAGGGGGAGTGACAGGAAGGGGCTCCGTTCCAGACTGCGGCATGCGCGAGGCGGGGATGCGTTCAAGCGCAACGATGGGTTCGGCGACCGACACTGCCGCGTCGGCACGGGCCCTTTGGAACGAGGGCGAGACGCCCTCGCTCCGGGGCCCTCGCCTCGAATCAAATCCGCGAACGAAGAACGTGTCAGCCTCGTAGGGGCGGGGCTTGTCCCCGCCCGGGGTGGTATAAAACTATGACGAATCCGTCGAACTTAATCGTGGAGATCTCAGTGGTCGCCGGATAATTTAA